>JBEATZ010000393.1:0-5860 GCA_041161695.1 Planctomycetota bacterium
CGCACCACGACGCCTCGCTGCAGTGCGAGGGTGCCGAGGTCGAGCCATTCCGCTGTCTGGATCCGGATCGTGCCGCTGCGGCCGTCGGCGTGGCCGGGTGCGACGATGCGCACGACGTGCCCGCGGTTCGTCGTCTGGCGCAGGCCGAGGGCGAACGATCCCATGGCATCCGTGACCGACTCGGCGGTCGGCAGCACCGGCACGCCGTGCTGCATCGCGAGCCAGAGGGTTGCGAGGTTGTCGTCCGGCGCCTCGACCAGCAGGGCGCGCGCACCGGGGATCGGCTTGCCCTCGGCATCCACGGCCCGGCCGCGCACGCCCTGCGGCAGGTTACGGCCGCTGTCCACCGTGGAGACGTCGACGCGCTGTGCGGAGGCAGGGCTGGCAGGCACGGCACCGGATGGGGGTGACGCAGGCTCGAGCGGCCCCGCACTGGGATTCGAGGCCGCGGGTGTCGGGCCATCAGGCTGCGCGGGCGCGTCGCCGGACACCAGCAGCCATGCCGCGAGACCGGCGCCGAGCAGCGCCGCAAGGGCAACGAGGTGCAGGGTGCGAGGCATGGTTCCGTGCCGTGGGGTGCAGGTCGGCACGTACGGCCGACCGTGGTTGCGTGGGTGCGGAAGCTACGCCTCGGCACCGGGGCGTGGGACGTTTCGGCGACAGAATCCTTCCCCCGATACCGATCGCGGAGTTGTGGAAGGCGTCCCGGTGGGGGCCGAGCGGCCTGCCTCGTGCGGGCGCATGAGGACAGGGGAACAGGCGGCGCCAGTTTGCGCAGGATTCTCCGGCTCCTGGTCGGGGATGCCCTCAGGGGGCCGGCCTCAGGTCCCGCGTGCAGGGCCTGGGAAGACCAGGAACCGCTTCCACAACCCGCCCCCGAAGCCCGAGCCGTGCACGACGCAGGTGCGCACCTCGCCTACCGCGACCGTCGGCGCCACCACCCCGAACTCGGCCTGTGCCCAGTCGACCGCGACGTAGAACGTGGTCGGTTCGTCGATGGCGAGGTCGAGCGCCGGTACGCCCGACAGGCAGCGCAAGCCGACGACCCTGTCCTGCACCGACTCCACACGGCAGGTGACCAGGGTCGTCACCGAGCGCGCACCCGGCAGCAGGTTGTACGGCGAGCGGAACCTGCCGGGAACGTCGCGCAGCATCGCTTCGACGGCGCTGCGGTCGCCATCCGCGAAGTCGGCAAGGGAGGGATCCGGCGGCGAGGACCGCGGTTCGGCTGCAGCGGGTCCGGCCCCGGGCGGCGCCGTCGCACACGCGGGCAGGACTGCGAGCACGCCCAGCAGGGCGATCCCTGCCAACGGGGCGCGCAGGTTCCTCGCGGCATCCGGTCGTCGGGGGTGCATCCCGTCAGCCTCCGGGCGTTCCCAAGTCCTTTGCCGGCATGGTCGAGGCGTTCCACAACTCCGCGATCAGGATCACGTGGAGGGCCTTAGGGCCGTGCACCCCGACCACGAGCTCCAACTCGATGTCCGCCGTGCGCGACGGGCCGGTCACGAAGGTGACGGCGCGCGGCAGGGGCCGCGGCAGTCCCGCGAGCGCCTCGGAGAGGTGGGAGAACAGCGCGGTGACGGGCAGGAGCGCCACGTGCAGGGGCGGCAGCAGCGAGGGCAGCCGGGCCCGCTCCAGGTCCTCGGCGAGGATGAGGGTGCCGGTCTCGGCGATGCCGTGGCTCGCGGCCGTGAGGCCCGCATCCACCGCAGCCAGCGTGTCGCGGTCAGCGTCCTCGTGCAGCCGGATCGCAGGCGCGCAGGCGCGCAACTCGCCGGCGACGGCATGGACGAGGGGCGCACGTGAACAGGCCAGCGAACTCGCCCCGTGCTGCGCGAGCACGTCGCGCAGGACGGCTGCGGCGGCTGCGGCATCAGCCACCTCGTGCACCACGCCGCCCACGGCCTGCAGGCGGGTGCGGAAGGCGGCGACGCGCTCCTCCTGCGCGAGGGTGCGGCCGACGGCGACCAAGGGCGGGGGCGGTGGCACGGCTGTGGCCGTCGTCCTCCCGAGGCGCGTGCGCACGGCATCGAGGATGCGGTCGCGGCTGCTCATCGGCGTTCCAGCTCCCGCCACTGCGACCGGAACGAGCGCGGCGCCAGCTCGGGCAGGGTCCTGCCCGCGGCCCACTTCGCGAGCACCGGCAGGCGCGCGCGCAGCGCACGCGGCACGAGCGCCTGGCCGAGGCGCGCGAGGGCCGTGAACATGCGGTAGCGCACGGCGCCGCCCATGGCGAAGCGCCACAACCGGAAGGCCATGCGCTCGGCGAGCCTGACCGACGGCGCGTCCTTGCCCTCGACCACCTCGCGGCGCAGGTGCAGCAACAGGCCGGGGATGTCGATCTTCACCGGGCACACGTCGCGGCACGCGCCGCACAGGGTGGAGGCGAACGGCAGCTGGCGCGCGCGGGAGAGGCCCGCGAGCTGCGGCGTGATCACCGCGCCGATGGGGCCTGGGTAGACGGAGCCGTAGGCGTGGCCGCCCACCTGCTGGTACACCGGGCACGCATTGAGGCACGCGCCGCAGCGGATGCACGCGAGCGACTGGCGGGTGATCTCCGCGTCCAGCATGCGCGTGCGGCCGTTGTCGAGCAGCACGACGTGGATCGCGCGCGGACCCTGTGCGCCTGCGGGCACCGGGCCGCTCAGCAGCGACTGGTAGGTGGTGAGGTCCTGGCCGGTGCCGGACCGCGGCAGCAGCTTGAGGAAGACGTCGAGGTCCGCGATGCGCGGCAGCAGCTTCTCGATGCCCACGACGGCCACGTGCACGGCCGGCACGCTGGTGGTGAGGCGCGCGTTGCCCTCGTTCTCGAGGATCAGGATCGAGCCCGTCTCGGCGATGGCGAAGTTGGCGCCGCTGATGCCGAGCCCGGCGGCGAGGAACTTGCGGCGCAGCGCCTCGCGCGCGGCTGCGGTGAGCACGGATGCGCTCGCATCGTGGGGCGTGCCGACCTTCTCCTCGAACAGCGCGGCCACGTCCTCGCGGCTCTTGTGGATGGCGGGCACGACGATGTGGAAGGGCGGCTCGTGCGAGAGCTGCTGGATCCACTCGCCGAGGTCGGTCTCGACCGCCTCGATGCCGACCGCCTCGAGCGCGTGGTTCAGCTCGATCTCCTCGGTCGTCATGCTCTTGCTCTTCACGACCGTGGCCGTGCCGGCCTCGCGGGCGAGGCGCACGACGATGGCGTTGGCCTCCGCAGCATCCGCGGCCCAGTGCACGGTCATGCCGTTCGCCACCGCATTGAGCTCGAACTGCTCCAGGTAGTGGTCGAGGTGCGCGAGCACGTGGTCCTTCACGGCGCGCGCCCGCGTACGCCAGGCCTCCCAGTCGGGCGTGCGCGACAGGGTGCCGAGGCGTCGCTCGCCGAAGGTGTCGGTTGCCTTGCGCAGCGCCCGGCGCTGCGGCTCGTTGGCGAGGGCCGCGCGCGCGTTCGCGTCGAAATGCTCCATGGGCTGGTGGCTCACGCGAGGCCTCCCGCCAGCACCTCGGCGAGGTGCAGCGTGCGCACCCTCGAGCCGCGCTTCTCGAGCCTGCCGCGCAGGTGCATGAGGCAGCTCACGTCGCCGCTCACGACCGCATCGACGCCGCTCTTCACCACGGCATCGAGCTTGTGGTCGGCGATGGCGACGGAGACGTCCGGGTACTTCACGCTGAAGGTGCCGCCGAAGCCGCAGCATGCATCCGCAGCAGGCAACTCCGTGAAGCGCAGGCCCGGCACCATCTCCAGCAGCTTGCGCGGCTGGCTGCGGATGCCGAGGTCGCGCAAGCCGTGGCACGCGTCGTGGTAACCGACCGTGCCGTCGAACCTGCCCGGCACGCTGGTGATCGCGCGTCGCTCCAGCAGGAAGGTCGCGAGTTCGAAGGTGCGCCCTGCCGTGCCGATGGCGCGCGCGCGCCACGGCGAGTCGGCCGGGAACAGCGCGGGGTAGTGGTGGATCTGCGCCGCGCACGAGCCGGAGGGCACCACGAGCGCCTCGGCTCCCGAGCGCTCGAACTGCTCGATCACGCGCTGCGCGAGGCCGATGCCCTGCGACTCCCAGCCGCTGTTGCACGCGGGCTGGCCGCAGCAGGTCTGGTCGCCGTCGAAGTGCACCGTGCATCCCGCGTGGCGCAGCAGGGCCACTGCGGCCGTGCCGACCTGCGGCCAGACCTGGTCGACGAGGCAGGTGACGTAGAGGGCGACGCGCACGACAGAGGTGTAGCCGCCTCAGGCCCCGCCCGGAAGGGTGCGGCGCGCGGCCTGGCGGCGCAGCAGGTCCAGTTGCCCTGCGAGCACGGCAAGCGCCGTCTCGGTGCGCAGCGGGTGGGTGCCGCAGCTCACCGGCACGAACCCGTGTTCCGCCAGGGTCGCCACCTCGAGGTCGATCCAGCCCCCGTCGGGCCCGAGGGCCAGGACGAACGGCGCATCGGCTGCAAGCGCGAGCGATGCGACCGGAACCGCGGCCCGCGGGTGCGCGACGAAACGCGCGTTGGGCAGGTCGAGGTGCGGCATCGCATCCTCGGTGAAGGAACGGAAGCGCTCGAAGAACCGCACGGTGGGCAAGCGGGTGCGTCCGGCCTGCGCGAGTCCGGCGAGCAGGTGGGTGCGCCAGGCCGCGGGATCGAGCGCCCTGCTGTGCAGGTGGCCGTGCTCGACGCGCCAGCTGCGCAGCAGGTGCACGTGCGCGAACCCGAGCGCCGCCGCGTGCTCGAGCATGCGCAGCAGCACCTTGGGGCGGGGCACCGCCAGCACGAGGTGGTCGTGCACCGGGCTGGGCTGCTGGTCGAAGGTGCAGCGCACGCGGATGCCGTCGGACCCGATGGCGAGCACGGTGGCCGTTCCGAGCATCCCGTCGAGCATGCCTGCGCGGAGTTCCTGCCCCTCGACGATGCGCAGCACGCGCACCATGTGGTCGCGCCTCGCGTCGGCGACCAGCGCGGTGCCGTCGCCATGCAGTTCGTTCGGCTCGAGCAGCAGGATGTTCATCCGCACGCAAAGCGTAGTGGGGAGGTGCACATCGCGCAGCCCTGCTGGCCCCGGCGCCGCGCGGACCTAGACTCTCGCCATGGCTCCAAGGCTCGTGTGCTCGCGTTGGATCGGTTGCGCCCTTGCCCTTGCCGCCGCGTTGCCTGCGCAAGTGCCCGCCACGGTACTGCAGCCGCTGGACCGCGTTGCCCAGGACCTCGTGCGCAGCGGCAGGCTCGCCGAGGCACGCAGCGTGGTCGCAGTGCTCGAGCAACTCGGCGCCGACGACAAGCTGCTCGCGAAGTCGCGCGCAGCCATCGGCCAGGCGATGGCCAAGCCGGCAAAGCCCACCGGCGACGGATCGCAGCAGGCAAGTGCGCTGCGCAAGGCCATGACCGGACTCTCTGCCCAGCTCGCCAAGGCCGCGCCTGCCGACCGCACGCGGATCGCGGCCGCGTTGCTCGCGCTCGACAGCACGCATGCCGAGGCCCATGCCGCCTTCGGCCGCAGGCTGGTGGACGGCCGCTGGGCGGACCCGCTCGAGGAGCGCTGTGCCGCGCGCAGGGCCGTGGTGCGCGACCGGGTGGCGCGCACGCTGAAGCAGGACTTCGCCATCGAGTCGAAGGTGACGGAGCACCCGCTGTACGCGGCGCTGGGCGTGGCGAAGGTGACCGAACTGCAGTGCGGACCACTGCGCGTCGTGACCGAGTGGCCCGAGCCCAAGGCGCGGCGCGCCTTCCGCTGGGCGCTGCAGGGACTCGCGCTCTCGCGCTGGCTCTGCGGCGGCGACGCGGACGCGGCGCCACGCGGCGCGAGCTACGTGCACTTCGGCCAGCGCGTGCTCTACCTCCGCGCCGTCGAGCACCTTGGCGCCACGTCGGTGATCGACGCGGAGGAGGTGCGCGCGGTGCTGCC
>JBEATZ010000395.1:0-4277 GCA_041161695.1 Planctomycetota bacterium
CTCTCGATCTCGGCGGTCCCCAACCGGTGTCCGGCGACGTTGAGCACGTCGTCGACGCGGCCGGTGATCCAGTGGTACCCGTCCTCGTCGCGCCGGCAGCCGTCACCGGTGAAGTAGAGGCCGGGGAAGGTCGAGAAGTAGGTCTTCCGGAAGCGGTCGTGGTCGCCCCAGATCGAGCGTGCCTGGCCCGGCCACGAGCCGCGAAGGCAGAGGTTGCCGCTCACGCCGTTGCCCTGGATCTCCTTGCCCTGGTCGTCGACCAGCACGGGGTGCACGCCCGGCAGCGGGAACGTGGCGGAGCCCGGCTTGCAGGGCGTCGCGCCCGGCAGCGCGCTGATGAGGATGCCGCCGGTCTCGGTCTGCCACCACGTGTCGACGACCGCACACCGCCTGTCGCCCACCACGTCGTGGTACCACTGCCACACCTCGGGGTTGATGGGCTCGCCCACCGATCCGAGCACGCGCAGCGACTTGCGCGAGTGCTTGCGCACCGGCTCGTCGCCGAAGCGGAGCAGCGCGCGCAGCGCCGTGGGCGCCGTGTAGAAGATCGTGGCGCCGATGTCGTCGATCACCTGCCAGTACCGGCTCGCATCCGGGTACACGGGCGTGGACTCGAACATCACCGTGGTCGCGCCGTTGCAAAGCGGTCCGTAGACGATGTAGCTGTGGCCGGTGACCCAGCCCGCGTCGGCCGCGCAGAAGTGCACGTCGCCCGGGCGCCAGTCGAACACGATCTCGTGCGTGTACGAGGCGTACACCAGGTAGCCACCGGTCGTGTGCATCAGGCCCTTGGGCTTGCCGGTGGAGCCGGACGTGTACAGCACGAACAGCGGGTCCTCGCTGTCCATCCACTCGACCGGGCAGTAGGCGCGCTGGCGCGCCATCTCCCCTGCCATGTCGTGGTCGCGGCCCTGCACCATGGGCACCTCGGTGGCCGTGCGCCGCACCACCAGCACCGTGTCCACGCGCGTGCCCTGGCACGCGGCATCCACCGTGGCCTTGAGCGGGATGGTCTTGCCGCCGCGCAACCCCTCGTTGGCGGTGAGCACGATGCGGCAGTCGGCGTCGACGATGCGGTCGCGCAACGACTCGGCGGAGAAGCCAGCGAACACGACCGAGTGGATCGCGCCGATCCGCGCGCACGCGAGCATCGCGTACGCGAGTTCGGGCACCATCGGCAGGTAGAGGCACACGCGGTCGCCCTTGCGCACGCCGTGGGCGCGCAGCATGTTGGCCATGCGGCCCACGTGCTCGTGCAGCTCGCGGTAGGTGATGTGCACGTAGGTGCCCGGCTCGTCGCCCACCCACAGGATCGCGGTCTGGTCGGCCTTGTCCGCGAGGTGGCGGTCGACGCAGTTGTGCGCTGCGTTGAGCTTGCCGCCCGGGTACCACGCGATGTCGGCCTTCGCGAAGTCGACGACGCTCGCGCGGCTGAACGGGTGGAACCAGTCGATGCGGCTCGCGACCTGGCGCCAGAATCCGGACGGGTCCCGCGCAGCCTCCTCGCAGAGCCGCTGGTACGCGGCCATCGAGGGAACGTGGGAGCGACGGCTGATCTCGGGCTTGGGAGGGACGGTGGGCAGGCTCATGGCGATCGTCTCGGTCAGCGACGGGTGCGGACCCAGTGGAGCAGGGTGCGGACGGCGGTGCCGGCGGCGCCGGTGCGGTAGTAGTCCTTGGCGGTGGCGCCCCAGGCGGTGCCGGCGATGTCGAGGTGCACCCACGGGGTGTCCCCCGCGAAGAAGCTGAGGAACGAGGCGCCGGCGATCGTGCCGGCCCCGTACTGCGGGCCGGCGATGTTGGCGAGGTCCGCGAACCTGCTCTTCACCTGCTCCTTGTGGCAGTCCCACAGAGGCAGTTGCCACAGCGGCTCGTCCGCGGCCTTGCCCGCGGCGATGAGTTCGTCGCAGAGTTCCTGGTCGTTGCCCATGATGCCGGCGAGTTCGTGGCCGAGGGCCACCACCACGGCGCCCGTGAGCGTGGCCAGGTCGACGATCTGCTTCGGCTTGTAGAACCGGCGCGCGTAGGCAATGGCGTCGGCGAGGACGAGACGACCCTCGGCATCGGTGTTGAGCACCTCGATGGTGTGACCGTCCATGGCCGTGACCACGTCACCGGGCTTCTGCGCCGAGGCGCCGGGCATGTTCTCGGTGGCGGGGATCAGGCCGACGATGCGCGTGCCGCGGGCTGCACCCTGCAGCCCGCCGTGGTGCAGCGCGTGGAACAACCCGAGCACCGCACCGGCGCCGCACATGTCGTAGCGCATCTCGTCCATCTTGGCGGCAGGCTTGATGCTGATGCCGCCGGTGTCGAACGTGAGGCCCTTGCCGACCACGCACACCGTGTCCTTCGCGGTGGCGGGTCCGTACTCCATCAGGATGAAGCGGGGCGGCTCGTCGGAACCCCTGGCGACGCCGAGCAGCGCGCCCATCCCGAGTCGCTCCATCGCCTTCCGGTCGAGCACCTTCACGCGCACGCCGCGGCCCGCGAGCTTCTTGGCTGCCTGCGCGAGCGCCGTGGGCGTGCAGTGGTTGGCGGCCTGGTTCTCGAGGTCGCGCGCGAACACCGTCGCCTCTGCGCCGATGCGGCCGAACTCGAACCCGCGCTGGAACGCGCGCGCGTCGGCGCCGAGGTACACCACCTCGCACTCCTGGCCGTTGCGCGCCTTCGGCTTCTCCTTGCGCGGCGGCTCGAAGCGGTACGCGCCCAGCACGAGGCCCTCGGCCACCGCGGCGCCTGCGGCCTCCGCGGTCACGGCCCCGAGCTCGCCGGGCACCACGAGCAGGAAGGACGGCTGCTTCGCCTCCTCGGCAGCGGCCTGGGCAACCGCAGCCGCACGCCGCAGCCGCTCGGCCGTGAGGTCCTTGGGCTTGCCGAGCCCCACGATCGCCATGCGCGAGGGGCCGGTGCCGGGGTGGAACAGCCCCACCTTGCGCCATGCGCCGTCCACGTCCCCGGTCGCGACGCAGGCCGCCACGGCCTTGGCGAGCGCCGGGCCGCCGTCGGGCTTGGCGCCCTCACAGGCCATCACCATCGGGAATGCGGACCCGGCCTTGGCCGGTGCGGTTGCGATGCGGATCTTCATGGGTCGCGAGAGGGTATCGACGGGGCGGCACCGGGACCACAGCGAGCCCTGCAGGGCGATCCGGGTTACCCTGTGGGACGAGGTACCGATGCAGTTCGAACGACTCGCGCGCAACTGGGAGAACCTGGCGAAGCAGGACCCCATGTGGGCCATCCTCACGGACGAGAGCCGGAAGGGCGGCCGTTGGGACCCCGAGGAGTTCTTCGCGACCGGTCGGTCCACCATCGAGTGGCTGGGTTCCTGGCTCGGACTGCACGGGATCCCCGTGCCGAGGGGCCGCGCGCTCGACTTCGGCTGCGGCCTCGGCAGGCTCACCCAGGCGCTCGCCCCCCACTTCGAGCACGTGACGGGGATCGACGTCAGCGAGTCCATGGTGCGCGGTGCGCGCGAGCACAACCGCCACGGCACGCGCGTCACCTACGTCCACAACCTGCACCCGGACCTGCGCGTGATCCCGTCGGACAGCATCGCCTTCGTGCTGTCGGCCATCGTGCTGCAGCACATGCGCACCGAGTACCAGCTCGGCTACGTGCGTGAGTTCGTGCGCGTGCTCCAGCCGGGCGGCCTCGCGTTCTTCCAGGCCCCCACGGCCGAGATCCTGGCCGGCGCGATCCCCAATGCAGGAGATCAGGAACCGGAGGGCGAGGCGCGCATGGAGATGCACTGCATGACGAGGGAACAGGTGCAGGAGGCCGTCACCGCGGCCGGCGGCCGCGTGCTGCTCTCCGAGGACGACCTCTGGGCCGGGCCCAACTGGACGTCAGCACACCACCTCGTGACCAAGGACCGCGCCGGCTGACTTCAGCCCGCGGCGAGCGGCGCGCGGCGCGCCGCCGTGCTCGCACGGCGCACGACCTCGGCATCGCCCACGCGCTGGCTGCGTCGCGACTGCGTGCGTCGCCACCAGGCGACCGGCAGCCGCGGCAGGGCGCGCAGCAGCGCGCGCAGTTCGAACCACAGCGCCTCGGGAAGCGAACGCTCCCTCGCGCCCGAGGCGCGATGCAGCAGCACCAGCGGCAGGGTGGCGAAGTGCAGCGCCGTGAGCACGGGACTCGTCACGTTGCGCCAGCAGAACAGCCACTGGTTGCGACGGATGGTGTTGTCGACGAAGTCGTCGCCGAACAGCCTCCGGCTGGTGCCGCGGTGTGCGTGCACCACCCGGGCCGCGGGACAGAAGAGCACGCGCCAGCCG
>JBEATZ010000407.1:0-9098 GCA_041161695.1 Planctomycetota bacterium
GCACCTGGCCCATCTGGTTGCCCACCTGCTGCCGGATCGTGCCGTCGATTCCTGCCACGCCGGTCGCATTGCGGCCAGCGCCGCCGCCGCCACCACCGCCCGCGAGCGCATTGGCGCCGCCAGCGCCCTCGTTGGTGCTCGGCACCTCGGGCTTGGGCGGACGGACGGGGATGCGCGCCACCTCACCCTTGAGGATGTCCATGTAGCGCGAGTCGAGGACGATGTGCCGCACGTACGTCTTCTCCGCGCCCTCCAGGTCGGCGACCTCGGCATCGCTCACGAAGTTCCTGCTGCCGCGGCGCCGCTCGAGCGTGAACTCCACCTTGATGCGGCGGGGCAACTCGTCCGCGAAGGAAGAGTCCCACTCGTTGAGTTCCTCGGCCTCGTAGCCGAGGGTGCGGTAGTAGGTGATGCGGAAGCTCTTGAGCCGGTCGTGGACCATCTGGAACGAGCCCTGCGTGATCAGCTCGTCGTCCACCAGCGGGTCCTCGCGGCGCCACAGTTCCATGAGGTCCCGGTAGCGGGGGTTCTGCTTGAGCCAGTAGCCGACCTCGTTGACGGGGGATCGGCGGGGCTGGTTCTGGCTGTTGAGGATGGTGCCCACCGAGTCCGTGGTGGTGAGCATGTCGATGCGGTCGGCCTCGAAGCTGCCCACGTCCATGTTGCGGCCGCGCAGCACCGCGTTGTTGCGGATGTTCTGGGTCCACAGCCCGCGCAGGTCCCGCTCGATCAGGTTCATGATCCGTGGACCTGCCTCGGTGGACTCGGCGAGGTTGTCGACCACGTCGCGTGCCTCCAGGGTGAGGCGGAACGTCATGGTGACCGTGGTCATGACCACGGCCGTGATGGCGACGGCCAGCAGCACCTCCATGAGGGTGAAGCCGCGCTGGAGTGCGTTGCGTGCGTCGTGGATCACCGCGTTGCTCCCTTGTTGGTTCCCTGGTCCACGGGATTGCCCGTGCCCGCTCCCGCGCCACCGCCACCGCCTGCCGTGCCGGCGCTCGCGGGTGCGCCTGCAGCCGCATCCCCGGTGGCGCCCTCGCCGCGCGACTTGGCGATCAACTCGGCTTGCTCCGGGGTCATCCCGGAGAGCGCGAGGGTCGACAGGCGGTCCTTGAGGAGGAAGTGGTCGTCCCCTTCCTCTTCGAGGCTCGTCTTGGGGAACAGGACCATCACCGCCACGTCCTCGAACTGCAGTTCGTCCGGCGTCTTCTCCGCCAGTTCGCGGTCGGTCTGTTCCTGCGCCACCTTGTCCTGGTACTCGTAGAACGAGAGGCCCTCGTTCGAGGCCTTGCGGTAGATGTCGCGGTTCTGCTGCCACTCGGCGCGGCCCTGCGCCACCTCGTCCTCGCCTGCAGCAAGGCTCGCCAGCTCGGACTCGGCCGAACTGATGGCGGACTCACCGATCAGGATCCGGTAGCGGAAGCCCGGGTACTGGTCGAACGGCACCTCGGCACCGTTCTCGGGCCGCACCTCGCGAGCGCCTGCACGCAGTTCACTCAGCTTCTCCTCGGCCAGTTCGCGGGCGAGGCGCCAGTTGCGGGCCTCGGTGGCGTCCATCAGGGCGCTCGTGCGGATGCCCAGGTAGCTCAGCACGACCATGGACACGATGGCGAGGGCCACCATGGCCTCCATCAGCGTGAATCCCTGTTCGTGCGTCCTCATGGTGTTGGTTCCTTCGGCATCCCGGGGCGGTTGCTGCCGTCAGAATCCCATTTCGTTCACGGTTTCGAGCATCTGCTCCTGGCCGTCCGTGTCGGGCAGGATCTCCGTCTGGCCGGTGAGGCCGCGGATCTGGACCGTCCAGACCATCTCCTCGTCGTCGGCGAGCTTCAGGAACACCATCTGGTCGGCGGTGTTGCCACCCTCGTCGAACACGAGTTCGTAGATACCACTGCGGGCGACCCCGCGCGCCACGGTGCCGGCGCCGCCGAACACCACGCCTTCCTCGAGCGGGCTCCAGTCGAGGGCGCGGGGCTGCGTCTCCTCGAGGGTCTGCTCGCTCACGAGGCGCTCCTCGGCGGGCAGCACCATGCGCCAGCGGGCATTGCCCAGGTCCAGCTGCAACCGGTAGCGCTTGCCCTGCACGCGGGCCTCGGAGCGCAGGAAGTCGATGTTGGCGACCAGCTTCTTCGACTCCGCGTCGAGCTTGGTCTTGGGCACCATCGCGCCCATGTTGAGCATGACCATCTGCAGGATCAGCGCCAGGATCGCCACCACGACCATCAGTTCGATGATGGAGAAGCCCGCCTCGCGGCGGGCTCGTGCGTGCGGCATTCCGTGAGGCGCTGCCGGCACGTCAGTCCTTCTTGTTCATCGACTTGGACGAGAGGTCGTCCTCGGTGCCCTCGCTGCCGTCCGGGCCGGAGCTCAGCACCTCGAAGTCGCCGCGGCGCTCGCCCTCGCGGATCTGGTACTCGTTGCCCCAGGGATCGTCGCTGATGCTGTCGAGCCAGACCTTGCCCTTCTCGTCGGGCGTGGTGAGGGTCTCCATGGACGGCAGCTGGGCGCCGCGGCCCTGCACCAGGTAGATCTTCACGGTGTCTGCGATCACGCGGATGTCGGCCTTGGCCTTCTCGATCTTGGCGTCGTCGCTCAGCCCGAGCACGTTGGGGGCCACGATCGTCGCGAGCAGGCCGATGATCACGATCACGACCATGATCTCGACGAGGGTGAAGCCGGCCTGGCGGCGCTTGCGGGAGGAGTTGTTCATCGGTTCGTGCATGGTTCTCGGGTGCGGAGTCTAACCCGGGGGACTTCCCCGCGGATGCAGCGGTTGGACGTTCGGCACGGCGATTCCTTCCCCCGGCCTTCGCCGGCGAAGGGCCCATGCCATGGTGCCGGCCGGATCCTGCCCGGGCGCGGTGCCCGGACCCGCTGGACCTCAGGTCTTCTGCAGTTGCAGCAGCGGCAGCACGATGGCGATCACGATGCCGGCGACGACGACGGCCAGCATCACGATGATGAGCGGCTCGATGACCGAGGTGAGCTTCTGCGTGGCGAAGTCGACCTCCTCGTCGTAGGTGGCCGCCACGCGCTCGAGCATCTCCTCGAGGTTGCCGGCCTGCTCGCCGACGCCCACCATGTAGCTGACGGTGGGCGGGAACACGCCGCTCATCTTCATGGGCGTGCTGATGTCGGTGCCCTCGATCACGTGGTCGTGCACGTCCTGCAGGGCGTCCTGGAGCACCTTGTTGGCCACCACGCTCTTGGTGATCTGCAGCGCCTGCAGCGCAGGCACGCCCGAGCGCAGCAGCGTGGCAAAGGTGGTGGTGAAGCGCGCCATCGACTGCTTCTTCATCAGGTCGCCGAAGATCGGCAGCGCCAGCTTGAAGCGGTCGAAGATCAGCCTGCCGCGCTCGCTGTTCACGAACAGCTGGAAGCCGATGACGAGCAAGAGCAGCCCGATCATCACCAGCAGCCAGTAGTTCACGAGGAAGTCGGAGACCGTGATGAGGATCTGCGTGGGCAGGGGCAGTTCCTGGCCGCGGCCGCGGATCAACTGGGTGACCTTGGGCACCACGAACGCCATCAGGATCGACACGACCACCACGCCCACGGTGACCATGATCGCGGGGTAGATGAGCGCGGCGCCCACCTTGTTCTTGAGGCGGGTCTGTGCCTGCATGAAGGTGGCGAGGCGCACCATCACCTGGTCGAGGGCGCCGGACGACTCGCCGGCCTTGACCATGTCGGAGTACAACTCGGTGAAGTAGCCGGGGTGCGCCAGCACCGCGTCGCCGAAGGGGACGCCTTGCGTCACCTTCTCGCGGATGTCGCGGAAGGCGCTCTCGATCTTCTTGTCGGGCGCCTGCTCGATGATCATGCGCAGCGCCTCGGCAAGCGGGATGCCGGCCTGCAGCAGCGAGGCCATCTGGCGCGTGACCGCGGCCACCTGCTCCATGCGCTGCTTGTTGGGCGCCTCGAAGCCGGTCACGCCGCGGATGCGCAGGCCGGTGCGCGAGCCCTTCTTGCGCGCCTCGACGAGGTCGGTGACGAACAGGCCCTCGCGCTTCAGCTTGATGCGCGCATCACGCGGCGAGTCCGCGTCGACAAGGCCCTTCTTGACCTTGTTCGCGGAGTCGATCGCCTTGTAGTCGAAGATCGGCACGCAGGGGCCTCGTCACATCACGTCGAGCTGGGTCACGCGCAGCACCTCGTCGGGTGTCGTCATGCCCGCGAGCAGCTTGTCGACGCCGTCCATGCGCAGGGTGCGGAGGCCGCGTTCGATGGCGCCACGCTTGATGGCCGTGGCGGTGGCCTTGTTGACGATCTGCTCCTGGATCTGCACGTCGATGGGCATGACCTCGTAGATGGCCGTGCGGCCCGAGTAGCCCGACTGGAAGCACTCGTCGCAGCCCTTGCCGACCAGGATCTTGCCGTCCGGGAAGCGGTCGGGCGTGAGGCGCAGGTCCTCGAGGTGGTAGAGCATCTGCTGGTCGGGCGTCACCGGTTCCTTGCAGTGCGGGCAGATCGTGCGCAACAGGCGCTGTGCGATCACCAGCAGCAGCGACGACGAGATCAGGTACGGCTCGAGGCCGATGTCGATGAGGCGCGAGATCGTCGACGCCGAGTCGTTGGTGTGCACCGTGCTGAACACCAGGTGGCCCGTGAGGGCCGCGCGGATCGCGATGTCCGCCGTCTCGCCGTCGCGCACCTCGCCGACCATCATCACGTCCGGGTCCTGGCGCAGGAAACTGCGCAACCCGTTGGCGAAGGTCAGGCCCTTCTTGGTGTTGACCTGCACCTGGCTGATGCCGTCGAGGTTGTACTCGACCGGGTCCTCGATCGTCAGGATGTTGAGGTCGGGCGCGTTGATCGCGTTGAGGCAGGCGTACAGCGTCGTGGTCTTGCCCGAGCCCGTGGGGCCGGTCACGAAGATGATGCCGTGCGAGTAGTTGATGTAGCGGTTGATGTTCCGCTTGTCTGTGTCGTTGAGGCCGATCTGGTCGAGGGTGTAGATCTTCGTGGTCTTGTCGAGGATGCGGAACACCACGCGCTCGCCGTAGGTCACCGGCACCGTGCTGATGCGCACGTCGACGTCGCCGTCGCCGATGCGGATCGACGCGCGGCCGTCCTGCGGCAGGCGGCGCTCGGCGATGTCCATCTTCCCCATGACCTTCACGCGGCTGATGATCGCCTCCTGCGCGCGCTTGGGGATGCCCTCCATGTCGTACAGCACGCCGTCGACGCGCATGCGCACCTGGAGGCGGTCCGAGTAGGGCTGCAGGTGGATGTCCGATGCGCGCAGCTTGAGCGCCTGGAACAGCAGCATGTTGACCAGCTTGATGATCGGCGCCTTGTTGGCGACGTCGAGCAGGTCCTCCGACTCCTCGATGGCCTCGGCGAGGCCGACGATGTCGGTGTCCTCGATGTCCTCGAGGGCCTCGTCCACGCCGTCCGCCTTGTGGCGGTAGGCGCGGTTGATCAGGCCCGCGATCTCACTGCGGGTCGCCAGCACCGCCTCGACGCTCGAGTCGAGCATCGTGGCGAGGTCGTCCATGGGCTGCACGTCGAACGGGCGCGAGGTCGCGACCTTGACGATGCCGTCCTCCTCGCCGATGGCGATGAGTCCGTGGGTGCGCGAGAACTGGACCGAGACCTGCTGGATGAAGCGCGAGGGCACGTTCACGCCCTCGAGGGTCTCGCGCCACTCCATGCCGAGGAACTCGGCGAAGAAGCGCAGGGTCTTGCTCTCGGGGAGCAGGTTGTTGCCGACCAGCACCTGGTCGAGGGTCTGGCCGGTCTCGCGCTCGGCAGCGAGCGCCTGGTCGGTCTGCGCGGGCGTGAGGCCTGCCTTGCGCAGCAGGGCCTCGCGGATCCGGTCTTGCATCAGGGACGACGTCATGGGGTGCCGATGGGGTGCGGGTTCGCTCGGGGCAAGGCCGTCACTTGGTCGTGCTCGCCTCGGGCGATGCCGGGCCCGTGGGGCTCCGCAGGCCCTGGTCGCGGCGCACCGGGGGCAGGTACGGCGTCTCGTTGCCGCCGTGTGCGTCGATCTCCTCGATCGAACCCTCCTCCAGCGTCTCCGGCGCGCTCGGGCGGCCGCCGCCGCCGGTCCAGCGGCGGTCGACGATCTGCAGGCGGCGGGTGCCGATGTACGTCTCGGCCTGCATCTTGCGCTGCAGGCTGGCCTCCCGGAGGTCGCCGAAGTCGCTCTCGTCGAGGATCTTCGGGGTCAGGAAGAAGTACAGGTTGGTCTTGTTGTTGGTGGAGGAGCTGTTGCGGAACAGCGCGCCCAGCAGCGGGATGTCCTTGAGCAGCGGGATGCCGCTCTCGCTGTAGGCCTCCTGGTCCTCGATCACGCCGCCCAGCACCATCGTGTCGTCGCTGGGCATCGTGACGCGCGTGCTGATCGTGCGGCCGAGGATCACGCCGCCGCCCGTGGGCGAGCTGGGGTCGAACTGGCCGACGAAGCGGCTGACCGTCAGCGTGATGCTGAGGCGCAGGTAGTTGTTGGGGGAGATCGTGGGGGAGATCTCCAGCGTGATGCCTGCATCGCGCGGCTGGCCCACGCCCGTGCTCGTCGTGGCATTGCCCTGGCTCACCTGCGTGGTCGGGCGTTCTTCGGTCGTCTCCACCGTCGCGCTCTCGTTGTTGTTCACGAGCACGCTGGGCGTCGACAGGATGTTCGCACGGTTGTCCTGAGACAGCGCGTTGACGAGGATCGGCAGCGCGAAGCCGTCGCCGCGGATGATGCCGCCCGTGACGCCCTGCGCAGGCGCGTCGAAGTTGGGCAACCGCGTGTCCGGGTAGCCGTCGTCGTCGGTGTCCTCGAAGGTCGACAGGCCGAAGCTCGTGAAGCCGAAGCCGCGGGTGTAGTCGCTGTCGCCCTCGGGCACGTCGATGAGGCCGAGTTCGACGCCGAGGTTGGTGAGGTCGCCGGTCTGCAACTCGACCAGCGCGGCCTCGATGAGCACCTGCGGCTGGCGGCGGTCCAGTTCCTCGACCAGGCCGAGGATCTGTTTGTACTTCGTCGCCGTCGCCGAAATGATCAGGCTGTTGCTCTCCTTGTGCGCCTGGATCACCGTGCGCCTTGGCCTGCGCGCAGCGGCTGCCGCGCCCTGACCCGTGGCTCCCGCCTGCTGTTCGGCCTGCTGGTCCTCCTGCACGAACTGGTTGAGCGTCGTCCGGAGTTCGTCGGCGAGCACGTTCTGCAGGCGCACGACGCTGGCCTGCCCGTCGAAGGGCTCCGGCGGGACGTCGAGCTTGGCGATGAGTTCCTGCGCGTCGCGGATCTGTTCGACCGTGCCCGACAGGATGATCGCCTTGAGGGCCGTGTGAACCGCCACCTTGAGCTGGCTGTTGCCGCCGCCCTGGATGTTGGCGCCCGTGGGGCCCTGGCCGCCTTCCGTCGCCGCAGCGGCGCGGATGCGGTTGCGGTCGTTGAGGATGTCGTTGAGCAGCGGCTCGATCTCCTCCGCGGCAGCGTGCTCGAGGCGCACCACCTGGATCTGGAGATCGGGCAGCTCGGTGGGCACGTCCACCAGCTGCAGCAGCTTCACCGCGGCGTAGACCTGCGGGCCGAAGCCCTGCAGCAGCATGGCTGTGTTGTTGCCCACGTTGCCGATCTGCAGCTGCGCCTGGGCAGGACCCGCGGCGGCGAAGAACGGACGCAGTGCGTTGGACGCGACCGTCGCGTTGATGTTGGTGAGCGGGACGGTGGTGAGGATCGGCACGCCGGTCTGGCTGGCGTACTTGTCGATGTCCTCCAGCGTCACGTAGATCGCGCCGTTGGTGATCTCCTTGTTGCGCGGGCCGTTCATCGACACGATCTCGAGCATCTCGAGGTCGCCCTTGCCGCGCGGCACGATGGCGAAGCCCTTGATGTAGAGCATCGTCTGGAAGAAGGCGAAGAAGTCCTCGCGGAAGCGCTCCTTCTTGATGCGCAGCGTGCCCACGAAGGTGATGCGCGTGCCCTGGCCCGCGGCCTGCAGCTCGGTGTCGTTGAACGTGAACACCTTGCCGGTCATGCGCTCGGTCCACTTGATGAACTCGGGCAACTCCATCCCGTTCGTCTCGTTGAACGAGAACGCGATGTAGTCGCCTTCGGTCTTCATCAGCGGCACGTTGCCCTGCGGATCCTGCGCGTTGGCCGTGGCGGCCGGCGGCGGCGTCGCGGGCTGCGGCGTCGGCTGCTGTGCAAGCAGCGATGCCACGGGCACCACGGCAGCCACTGCCAGCGTCAGCAGCCGGTCGGCTGCGGCGCGGGGCCTGTGGGTCCTGTCCTGGCGTGCCGTGACCTCGGCAACGGGTGCAGGAGACGAAACGGCTCGGCCGGGGAACAACCGCTGGGTTCTGGGATCAGCCATGCATCAAACTCGATCGGGAACTTCGAATCGCGAGCTCTGCGTTTCGATTCGGTCCGCCCTCGGACCCGACGGTGCAGCGTTTTATTCCCGGCAGGTGGAGTGACCAAGTTCCAAGTGCGGGTTTCCGTCGTGCCGATTCTCGTTTTCCGATTGCGGGACGAGGACTGGCTCGGTTGCATTTCCGCGCCTGATGGGCCGGTTGGGCCGCCGGATCCGGGGGCGTGCGTTGCCATGAAGCTCTCCGAACTGCTCGTGCCGGAACTCGTCGTCGTGCCGATGGAGGCCGAGGACAAGTGGCAGGCGATCGCCGAACTGGCGCGCGTTCCCGCGCGCGCGGGTCGCTACGGCGACAGCTTCGTTGCAACCGTCGAGCAGGCCCTCACCGCACGGGAGCGCAGCATGACCACGGGGATGCAGAACGGCATCGCCATCCCGCATGCTGCCGTGGACGGCATCGACGAACTGATCCCGGTCCTCGCCCTCTCCCAGCGCGGGATCCCCTTCGACACCCTCGACGGCAGGCCGGCCCAGATCCTCGTCTGCCTGATCATCCCGCGCGCCAAGAAGCTGCTCCACATCAAGACCCTCGCCGAGATCGCCCGCCTGTTGTCGCGCCCGGAGGTGCGGCAGCGGCTGGTGGGCTGCAGTTCGGCTCGCGAGGTGGTCGAGGCGCTGCAGGCGATCGACCGTCCGGCTGCCTGACGGGCCCGCGGGGGCCTGACCGGGACCGCAGCGACCCGGTCCTCCCATGGCGAGCCCACTTCGGACCTCTGCACGGGGCAGGGT
>JBEATZ010000483.1:0-3125 GCA_041161695.1 Planctomycetota bacterium
CGCACCTGCAGCAGGTCCAGGATGTCCACGTGCTCGATGGTCTGCGGCATGACGCCGTCGTCGGCCGCGACGACCAGCATGGCCAGATCGAGGCCGGTGCAGCCGGCGACCATGTTGCGCACGAAGCGCTCGTGGCCCGGGACGTCGACGAGTCCGAGCCAGCGGCCGTCGGAGAGCTTGAGTCGCGCGAAGCCCAGGTCGATCGTGAGGCCGCGTTCCTTCTCCTCCTTCAGGCGGTCCGGGTCGATCCCGGTCAGCGCCTTGACGAGGCTGCTCTTGCCGTGGTCGATGTGCCCGGCCGTCCCCACCACCACCGGATGGATCGCACGGGCCATCGCGCGTCGCTCAGTTGCCGAGGTACAGGATGCGCTGGCAGGCGTCGCACTCGACCACCGAGGACGCACCCATCAGGCGCGCGACGTCGTTGGTCGTGACCTTGTTGTAGCAGCCCTGGCAGTAGCCACCCTCGACCGGGGCCACGGCAACGCCGCCGCGCGAGTCGAACAGCCGCTGGTAGCGGCCGAGGACTTCGGGTGGCACGTCGTGGGCCATCTGGTCGCGCTTCGCCTGGATGCCGGCCGTCTCCTTGTTGCGCTGTTCGCGCAGCTTGGCGGCCTCGGCAAGGAACTCGTCGAACACGGTGCGCTCCGCGGCAACCAGCGCGGCGGCCTCGGTCACCTGCTTGCGCAGCCCCTCGACCTGCTCGAGGAGGACGAGACACTTCTCCTGCTGGGTGTCGCGCTCCTTGCGCACCGACTCGATCTGGAACAGCGTCGCCTGGTACTCGGCGTTGTTGCGCACGGTGTTGAGGCGCTCGTTGAGCTTGTTGACCTCGACATCCGAGGCCTTGATGGACACCTCGAGCTGCCGCGCCTCGACCTCGGCCTTGTCAGCTGCGTCCTTGCGGGCGACGCGGGAGCGCTCGAGTTCGTCCAGCTTCTTCTTCCTCCGCGCCTCTTCGGCCGGCAGCGAAGTCAGGTCCTTCCGGATCGAGGCGATCTCCTGGTCGACCTTTTGCAGTTCGAGGAGCTTCTGGACGTGCGGATGCAAGGCGGTTCGGGTGGGCAAGAGGCTGGCGATGGTAGGAACCACCCCGCGGGGACTCAAGCAGCACGATGCCCTTCCCGCCCCGCCGCGCCCCTGCGGCGGCACTCGTGCCGGCAGCAGGGCCCCGGGCGCTGTGCCGCCCGGGGGTCCGGGCGGCGCGCCGTGGCTCAGCCGTTGTCGCCGCCCAGGGAGTCGAGGAAGCCACCCAGCCGGCGGGCGCGCACGGGGTGCTGCAGCTTCCGCACCGCCTTGGCCTCGATCTGGCGGACGCGCTCGCGGGTCACGCGGAAGATGCGGCCCACCTCCTCCAGGGTGTAGGTGTAGCCGTCGCCGATGCCGTAGCGCAGCTTGATGATCTCGCGCTCGCGGAAGGTGAGCGTGTCGAGCACGGACTCGATGCGGTCCTTGAGCATCTCGCGGCTCGCGGCGGTGACGGGCGACTCGACGCTCTCGTCCTCGATGAAGTCGCCGAAGTACGAGTCGTCGGACTCGCCGATGGGACGATCGAGGGAGATCGGGTGCTTGCTGATCTTCATCACGCGCTTGGCCTCGTCCACCGAGACCTGCGCGGCTTCCGCCACTTCCTCGATCGACGGCTCGCGGCCCTTCTGCTGCGTGAGCTTCTTGCTCACGTTGCGCAGCTTGCTCATCGTCTCGATCATGTGGACCGGGATGCGGATCGTGCGCGCCTGGTCGGCGATCGAGCGCGTGATCGCCTGGCGGATCCACCACGTGGCGTAGGTGGAGAACTTGTAGCCGCGCCGGTACTCGTACTTCTCGACCGCCTTCATCAGGCCGGTGTTGCCCTCCTGGATGAGGTCGAGGAACGAGAGCCCGCGGTTGCGGTACTTCTTGGCGATCGACACGACGAGGCGCAGGTTGCCGGAAGAGAGCTTCCGCTTGGCGTCCTCGTAGTTGCCATAGGCCTGCCGCACGAACGCGAGGCGCGCGCGCAGGCGCTCGACGGTCTCGAGCCCGTCCACCTGCAGTTCGACGAGGCGCCGCTTGGTGTCGGCGGCATCGGGGTTGCTGATCTGCGCGCCGCGGTAGCGGGCGAGGCGGTTCTGCATGCGCTCCATCTCCTGCAGGCGGCTCTCCAGCAGGTCGATCATCGGGCGCACCTTCTTGCCCTGCAGGTTGAGCTCCTCGATGAGGGCGACGGCCTTGCGGCGACGGCTGAAGATGCGGCGCTTGAGGACCAGTTGTTCCTCCTCGGTCGGGTTGCCCTCGAGCAGCACCTGGAAGTCGATCTTGGCGGCCTCGTACAGGAGCTTGAGGGTCTGGATGTTGCCGGGCAGGCGGTTCGAGAGGTCGGCCTTGCCCACCTCGGGATCCTGCTGGTTGACCTTGAGCGTGCGGTCGAACGCGAGCTCGCCCTTCAGCACGTCCTCGAGGATCTCGATCGCGTTCTGCTGGCCGTAGCCGGAGCTCAGCACCTCCTTGCGGAACTGCTTGCGCGTGAGCTCGATCTTGCGCGCGAGGCTGATCTCCTCCTCGCGGGTGAGCAGCGGGATCTCGCCCATCTGCGTCAGGTACATGCGCACCGGGTCGTCGATCTTCTCGGTGATGTCGACCATCGGCGCGGAGAGCTCGGCCTCGGTGGGCTCCTGCAGCTCCATCTCCGGCGCGAGGTCGATGTCGTCGCCGCCGTCGTCGGGCTCGCCGATGCCTGCCTCCTCACCCTTCGCCCCGCCAGGACCGGCGGCCTTGAGGGCCTTGAGCTTGGCCTCGTCCTCGACCAGTTCGAGCCCCGACTCCTCGATCAGGCGCATGGCCTTCTCGATGTGTTCGGGCTGCGCCTGGTCCTCGGGCAGCACGGCATTCAGCTGCGCGAGGGTCACGCCGCCGGCCTTGCGGCTGTTCTTGATGAGGGTCTTGACCTTCTTTTCGAGGGTGTCCGTGGACATCGATTGGCTTGGTTGCTGCGGTGAGGGAATACGTGGGGAAGTTCGTGGGCGTTGGCGCGCTCAGGAGGACCGGGGTCGCTCCTGGCGCAGTTGTTCGCGGAGCTTGCGGGTGAGTTCGTCGGCCATGTCGCGGTTGCCGGAGGCGAGCGCCTCCTGCAGCTGCAGGCGCGT
>JBEATZ010000135.1:0-3095 GCA_041161695.1 Planctomycetota bacterium
GCATCTGGCAGGGGCACTTCGGCCACGGTCTCGTGCGCTCGCCTTCCAACGTCGGCCCGCGCGGCGACAAGCCCAGCCACCCGGAACTGCTCGACTGGCTCGCGCGCGAGTTCCAGGCGCAAGGTTGGTCCCTCAAGGCGATGCACCGCCTCGTGCTCACCTCGCGCACGTGGCAGCAGCAGGTGGTCGCCAACCCGGCAGCCGCACTGAAGGACCCGGACAACCGGCTGCTCTGGAGCCAGCACCGTCGCCGCCTCGACGCCGAGTCGGCGCGAGATGCCGTCCTCGCCGTGGCAGGCACGCTCGACCGCACCCTCGGCGGCAACCTCCTGCAGGCGGGCAACCGCGACTACGTCACCAACGACCAGTCCGGCAACCGCGCGCGCTACGAGGCGCCGCGCCGCGCGCTGTACCTGCCGATCATCCGCAACGCGATGTACGACTGGTTCACGGCCTTCGACTACGGCGACCCGTCCGTGCACATCGAGCAGCGCCCGGCGAGCGCCACGGCACTGCAGGCCCTGCAGTTGATGAACAGCCCACTGGTGATGGCACAGGCCGACGCCATGGCCACGAGCCTCGCGCAGGGTTCCCCGGAGGAGCGCATCCGTGCGATCTGGCGCCATGCCCTGCTGCGCGACCCCGCACCGGAAGAGCAGGCTGCGGCGCGGACGTTCCTCGGCGCGGCCGATCCCGCGGACTGGTCGCGCCTGTGCCATGCCGTGATCTGCACCAACGAGTTCCTGTACCTGGACTGACCATGCACGACCTCTCCCACTGGCACCAGCGCTGGCCCAGCCGCAGGCAGATGCTCCTCGGCGCAGGCATGGGCATCGGCTGGATGGCCATGGCGGACATGCTGCATGCGTCGACGCAGCCGCGCGCGGCCGGCAACACGGACCCGCTCGCGCCCAAGCCGCCGCACTTCCGGCCGCGGGCCAAGCGGCTCATCTTCATCTTCCTGCACGGCGGCCCCTCGCAGGTCGACACCTTCGACCACAAGCCGCTGCTGCAGCGCGACCACGGCAAGCCGCTGCCGTTCCCCAAGCCGCGCGTGACCTTTGCCGAGACCGGCAACCTGATGGGATCGCCGTTCAAGTGGCAGCAGCACGGCGCGTGCGGCGCCTGGGTGAGCGAGTTGTTCCCCAGCATCGCGCGCCACGTCGACGACATGTGCATCCTCAAGGGACTGCACGGCTCCAACGACGCACACGGTGGCGCCCTGCTCAAGATCCACACCGGCAGCGACACCTTCGTGCGCCCGTCGATCGGCTCGTGGGTCACCTACGGTCTCGGCACCGAGAACCGCGACCTGCCCGGCTTCGTCACCATCTGCCCCACGCTGGGGCACGGCGGCGTCAACAACTGGAGTTCGGCCTTCCTGCCGCCCGTCTACCAGGGCACGCCGCTCGGCAACGCCTCGGTCCCGGCGAAGCAGGCCGGCATCCAGCACCTCGCCAACGCGCGCATGGACCGCGCAACGCAGCGCAACGCGCTCGACTTCGTCCAGCAGCTCAACCGCCAGCACCTGGCCCGCAGCGAGGGGGACGACGTGCTCGACGCGCGCATCCAGAGCCTCGAACTCGCCTACCGCATGCAGATGACGGCGCCCGAGGTGCTCGACATCGCCAACGAGAGCGAGGCCACCAGGAAGCTGTACGGCATCGACGACCCCGTCACCGAGAACTTCGGCAGGCAGTGCCTCATGGCGCGCAGGCTGTCGGAAGCCGGCGTGCGGTTCGTGCAGGTGACCCACAGCTACAAGTGGGACCAGCACGGCAACCTGGAGGCCGACCACCGCAAGAATGCGCGCGAAGTGGACCTGCCGATCGCCGGCCTGCTCGCAGACCTCAAGGCGCGGGGCATGCTCGAGGACACGCTGGTCTGGTGGGGCGGCGAGTTCGGCCGCACCCCCACCTCCGAGGGCGGCAACGGCCGCGACCACAACCCGCACGGGTTCACCCACTGGCTTGCCGGCGGCGGCGTGCGCGCCGGCACCAGCCATGGCGAGACCGACGACTACGGTTACTACGCGGTGCGCGACACCATGCACGTGCACGACCTGCACGCGACGATCCTGCACCTGCTCGGGCTCGACCACGAGCGCCTCACGTGGCGCCATGCCGGCCGCGACTTCCGCCTGACCGACGTCCACGGTCGCGTGGCGCACCAGGTCCTCGCCTGACGCGCGGCCAGCCTGCCGTTCACCGCCCGCGCCTCGTCCTGCCTGCCGAGGGCGAACAACGCCCGCGCCTCGACGGCAACGAGGCGGACGCGGTTGCCGACTTCCGCCTCGGCGCGGTCTCCCTCGGACTTGGGCGCAGCCACCAGGGGAACCGGCTTCTGCACGACCTCGAGGGCTCGCTGCGGCTGGGAGGCCTGGAGCAGGGCGGCGCCGAGGCGCAGCCGCAGCCGCACCAGGCAGCGGAGGTACTCGACGTTGTCGGGGTGGTCCGCAACCAACTGGCGCGCGAGGGCCTCGCCACGTTCGAGGCGCGCGAGTTCCTGGGGCGTGGCGGCCACAACGACCTGGCTGCCGGGAACACGGCGTTGGGCGGGCGAGGCGAGCATCTCCGCGAGTTCGAATCGGTAGGCGTCGTCCTGCGGATGGCGCGCGACCAGGTCCTCCATCAGGGCGATGGCGCGCTCGGTGCGCGTGCCACTGTCGCTGCCGTTCCTGCCGCCCTCGGCGCGGTCCATCGCGAGGAGGCAGCGTGCCTCCAGCAACTGGAACTCCACCTGCTCCGGATCCTCCTTGCGCAGTTCCTCGACGAGTTGGGCACACTCGGCGAGGCACTGACGCGCCTCGGCACGGACGGCCAGCACCGCCTGGCCAGGACCGGCTGGGGCCGCCGCGCCGCCCGGACCGCCCGGGGGACGGCCACCGCGCGGCGCCCCGGGCCGCCAGGTGAGCGAACTCGCGAGCAGCAGTTGGGCGCGCGCCATGGTGTAGCGGGCCGCCTTGCCATGGTCGCCGGCATCCGCCGCGAGCATCTGGATGGCGGTGCGGCAGCGCGCGGCCGCCGAACCCGCCTGGTCCTTGCGCAGTTCGACCTGCGCGAGTTCGAGGTGCACGGAGGCGATGTCGACGGTGA
>JBEATZ010000172.1:0-4088 GCA_041161695.1 Planctomycetota bacterium
CACAAGGACCGCGGCAAGGTGGTCATCCTCGACCCGCGCGCACGCACCAAGCCCTACGGCAGGCGCTTCCTGCAGTCGCTGCCGCTCGAGGTCGACACGAGCGAGCCGCCCGCGGAGTGAGCTGGCTGCAGGGCGAGCCGGGGGCGCGCACCGTGGCGCGCGCCCCGCGGGATCAGGCGCCGTACTTCTTGATCGCGGCGTCGAGCGTGGGCAGCACGGCGCGGATGTAGAGCGCCACGAGCGTCACGGCGCCTGCGATGGTCAGGAAGAACATCGTGGGCGTCATGGCGCCCTGCAGCACGCCGAGGAAGCCGCTGAACTTGTTGCCCACGGCGCTGGCGAAGAACCAGCCGCCCATGGTCAGGCCGACGAAGCGCTTGGGGCTCAGCTTGGTGACGAGCGACAGCGCCATGGGCGACAGGCACAGCTCGCCCACCGTCACCACGGCATAGAAGCTCATGAGCCACAAGCCGCTCACCTTGAGGGCGCCGTCGTCCGACAGCACGCCTGCGAGGACCATCACCAGGGCCGAGATCGCCGTGATCACCATGCCGGTGAGGATCTTGCGCGCGGTGCTGAAGTCCTTGCCGGTGCGCACAAGGCGCGCGAAGAACATCATCACGAGCGGAGTCATCAGCACGACGAACAGCGCGTTCCACGACTGGTAGAGCTCGGCATTGGCCGTGCGCAGGTACTTGCCCGGAGCCAGCTCAGGCGGCTTCGCGGCATACAGCCCGTCGAAGGTCTGTTGCGTCACGAGGTAGGCCGCGAACTCGGCGTCCGCGGTCTTGCGCACGAAGGCCACGCGCTGCTTCGGCGACACGCCGTCGTCCACCTTGACGGTGACGATGGGCAAGCCGTGCGAGTCGGTGCCCTCCACCACCTGCACCTTCTCGTAGACGTCGACGCTGTACTTGCGCCAGCTGCGCTGCTGGTCGGTGGCCTTCGCAGAGGGCTGCCACGACTCGACGCGGACGTCGGCAGGCAGCTTGGCGGTGAGCTCTGCGAGGCTCTTCTCGTCCATGCGCTTCTGGCCGAACATCTTCGCCTGCTCGGTGTTGGCGATGGGCAGCAGCATGAGCTGCGACGGGCGCGGCACGTCGGCCGCGGCATTGGCGTAGTAGCCGGGCATCGCCTCGCCGGCGAAGAGCGGCACGGCATCCGCGACGGCAACGACCGGGTCCGGCTGGCCGAGGTGGCGCGCCGTGGAGTCGTTGGCCCACGTCGTCATGGCCGAGCCGTTGAGGTGCAGCACCATGAAGAACGTGCCGCCTGCCAGGTAGATGGGCAGCAGTGCCTTGAGGCCCGGCTTCTCGGACTCCTCGGCCTTGTGCGACAGCCGCGCGAAGAACAGCAGGATCGGGATCGCGCCGATGAGGAAGCCGAAGTCGGTGGGCTTCACCAGCTTGGTGAGTCCCTCCGGGAGCACGTTCTTGGCGAGCCACCAGCCGAGCACGCCGAAGAAGAGCGCGGGGCCGAGGATCTTGGTGAGGATCTCCGAGAAGGGCGTGTCGCCGGGGTTGATGCCCGGCGTGCGGTCGGCCTTCTCCAGCACCTTCCAGCTCGACAGCAGGATGGCCACCGAGATGAGCATGCCGATGCCTGCTGCGAGGAAGACGGCTTCCCAGAAGAAGGCATTGCGCATGATCGCCGCGAGGAAGTTCGCGACGAAGGCACCGATGTTGATGCCCATGTAGAAGATGTTGAAGCCCGCGTCGCGCTTGGGGTCGCCCTTGGCGTACAGGTTGCCCACCATCGCGCTGATGTTGGGCTTGAAGAAGCCGTTGCCCACGCACAGCAGTCCGAGGCCCACCGGGAAGGTCCATGCCTGACCGGTCGACAGCAGGAAGAAACCTGCCGCGAACACCAGCCCGCCGATCAGCACCGACTTGCGGTAACCGAGGAAGCGGTCGGCGATCATCCCGCCGAGGTACGGCGTGAAGTAGATGAACGCGAGGTAGAGCCCGTAGATCTCGTTGCCCGTCGACTTGGGCAGGCCGAGGCCGCCGCTCTCCGTGTCGATCGCATAGAGCAGCAGCACGCCCACCATCGTGTAGAAGGCGAGGCGCTCCCACATCTCGATGAAGAACAGCCGGTACAGGCCCGTGGGGTGCCCGGTGAACATCGAACCTTCGCTGGCAGCGGTGGCGATCATCGTGCGGTCTCCTGAGACGAACAGGGGCCGCATGTCGCGGCCCCGGGTGGACAGGTCAGTGGTTGTTCACTTCACGCCGTGCAGCCAGCGCTTCAGGAACAAGGGCCCCATCACCATGATGAGGAAGCCGGCGCCGACGGCGTAGTAGGTGATCTGCTCGAACACGCCCGTGTAGACGGGCAGCGTCTGCGCGGGCGTCATGTCGGCGCTCGTGTTGGTCTCGCCGGCGATCTCGGCGCCCACCTTGTGGGCTGCGGCGATCGACAGGAACCAGGCGCCCATGACCATGCCCGTCATGCGGGCGGGCGCCAGCTTGGTGACCGCGCTGAGGCCCACGGGCGAGATGCACAGCTCGCCGGTCGTGTGCAGCAGGTAGCAGAACACGAGGACGAGCAGCGGTACGAGGCCGGTGTCCTTCACGGCAGGCGCTGCAAGCACGAGCACGCCGAAGCCTGCGCCCAGCTGGATCAGCGCGAGGCCGAACTTGGTGGGGATCGAGGGATCCTTGCCGATGCTGCCGAGCTTCACCCACAGCATGGTGAACACCGAGCCGAACACGAGGATGAAGAGCGGGTTGAAGAACTGGCCCCACGCCGCCGGGAACTCGTAGGTGCCCAGCATGCGGTCGATGTTGCGGTCGGTGAACAACGTGAGCGAGGTGCCCGCCTGCTCGAAGAAGGTCCAGAACAGCATGTGGAAGAACCACAGCACGAGCAGCACGAACATCTTCTCGCGCTGCACCTTCTCCTCGCGGAACGCGGTGACGAGCAGGCTGCCCAGCACCACCACGATCGCGGCGAGCAGCAGCATCTTCACGGCATTGCTCTCGCTGAGCAGCAGGTAGATCGCGGGCACCAGCGCCAGCGCGCCGACCAGGACCTTGGTGACGTTGCCCTGGAACGCGGCTGGATTGGGCGGCTCGCCGTGGCCCTCGAGCCGCTGCTTGCCCATGCCGAAGGTGACGAGGCCGAGCAGCATGCCCACACCGGCGATGCCGAAGCCGATCGTCCAGTCCTTGGTCTGCGCGAAGTAGCCGCACACCATCGTCGACAGGAACGCGCCGAGGTTGATGCCGATGTAGAAGATCGTGAAGCCTGCGTCGCGGCGCGAGTCGCCGGGCGCGTACAGGCGGCCGACGAGGGTGGAGATGTTCGGCTTGAACAACCCGTTGCCCACGACCATGAAGGCCATGCCGGCGTAGAAGAAGAACTCCTTCTGCACCACCAGCGTGAACTGGCCGATGGCCATCAAGAGGCCGCCCAGCAGGATCGCCCAGCGGTACCCGAGCAGCTTGTCGGCGATGAGGCCGCCGGCGATGGGCGTCAGGTAGATGAGCGCGTTGTAGCTGCCGTAGACCGAGTAGGCCTTGTCGTCGCTGTACTTGAAGACCTCGCTGACCATGTACAGGGTCAGCAGCGACCGCATGCCGTAGAAGCAGAATCGCTCCCACATCTCGGCGAAGAAGAGCATGTAAAGCCCACGGGGATGGCCGGTTGCGGCCACGGAGTCGTTGCTCAAGCGGGACCTCTCGGTACGGGGACGAAGGTGCGCAAAGCCTAGCGGGCGATTCTCCGCGGCAAAGACAAACCGCCGCTCAATCGAGCGTGGCTGCGGGTTTCAGCAGCAGCACGCTGCGGCCGGCGAGCGCCCATGCCGCGGCGGCACCGAGCACCGCGAGGCCGCGGCGCGCCGCATCGAGCAGGTCCCCGCCAGGCGGCGCCGGCAGCGCCTGCCAATCCCCCAGTTCGCGTGCCGTGGCCTGGAAGGTCGCCTCGTTCAGGCGCTTGAGCTGGTCCTGCAGGAGCACGAGGGATCCGATGTCCGTCGCGGTCCCGTCGGGCAGCGGCGCACGCACGGTGAACTCGAACTCGGCAGGCAGCCAGCACTCGGCAGCCACCAGGTGGCCGAACCGGCTGCGCGCGAACTTCTCGTC
>JBEATZ010000195.1:0-3333 GCA_041161695.1 Planctomycetota bacterium
GCCTGTGCGGCACGCGAGCCGGCGCCCGGACCCGTGGCCGCTTCGTCCCCGGCCTTCACGGTGGTGACCGCCAACGTGCGCTATGGCACGGCGCGCGACGGCGCCGACAGCTGGCCTGCGCGCAAGGATGCGTTGGCCACGCTTCTCACCGCACAGCAGCCTGCGATCCTCGGGGTGCAGGAGGCGCTCGCCTTCCAGATCGCGTTCCTCGAGGCGCAGTTCCCCGACCATGTGCGGATCGGCCACGGCCGCGACACGGACCTGGGCGGCGAGCACGCATGCCTGTTCGTCGACCGTGCGCGCTTCGAGGTGCTGGCAAGCGGCACGTTCTGGCTGAGCCCAACGCCCGACGTGGCCGGCTCCGTGGGCTGGGATGCCGCGTTGCCGCGCGCGTGCACATGGGCCCGGCTGCGCGACCGCGCCACGCAGCAGGTGTTCTGCGCGTGGAACACCCACTTCGACCACCGCGGCGCGGAGGCTCGGCGCCAGTCCGCGCTCCTGATCGCGCAACGGATGGCGGCCGAGGGCGGTGTGCACCTCGTCCTCGGCGACTTCAACGCCGGCGAGGCCTCGGCGCCCCTGCAGGCCCTGCGCGCGGCAGGCCTGCGCGACACCTACCGCGACGTGCACCCCGGGGCGCAGGCCGTGGGCACCTTCCACGCATTCCGCGGCGGCCTCGACGGCGAGAAGATCGACGCCGTGCTCGCGACCGAGGCCTTCGCGACCGACGGCGCAACGATCCTGTCCCAGCCGGCTGCTGGCGGTCGGTACGTGAGCGACCACCACCCGGTCGCGGCCACCCTGCGCCTGCCTGCCGCGCGCTGACGGCGGGCGCCCTGCCTGCGCACTCCGTCGTACGGTCCACCGGCTGAAACCCCTGTGCCGCAAGGCACTAGGGCGTCCCGTGAACGAAGAGCTCGAAGCGGATCCGGCCACGGCAACGCACTGCAGCGGCGTCGTGATCCTGCCCTGAAGCCGTCCTGATCCCTGCACCGCAAGAGCACCTGCAGATTTGCAGGGTCGAAGGGAACCCGACGACCACCCCGGTGCGTCCATGGACTGACTGCGGGGCCATGCACTCCGCAAAGCTCTTTCCTGTTCCCGAGACAAACACTGTCGGCGGTATCCGGACGCCGAGAAGGCACCGCGAATCAGAGGGGTCTGTTCCAGGGTGCATTGCCCGTGTGCCGGTCGCGCAGTCAGCGAGCTGCGTGACGTCTCGCACCGCCGACAGCCCATGCGTCTCGGGACCAGGGATCCTTATCCGCTGCGGACAGCACCGCAGCCTCCACGGAGCACGCCCTCACCGGTGTGCTCCGCTCTTTTTGGGGATGCGAGTCGCAACCAAGATGCCCTGACCGGGTCTGCTGACGCAGCGACCGATCCGCCTGCGAACTCAGCGCACGGTCACGTCGCCGTTGTGCGTCACGACCGTGAGCTGGCCGGTGCCGCTGCCGAGCCGGCCGCGCAGTTCTCGACGCGCGACCGAGGTCTCGGCGAGCCGGCTGCCGCCCGTGAGCGAGCCGTTGTGGGTGCGCGCGGTGAACATCGCGTCGACCGCGCCCGGGAACGCGACCTGGACGTCGCCGTTGCTCGTCGTGATCTCGCCGCGCACCTCGCCCTCGCCGACGAAGTCGGCTTCCACGTCACCGTTGTGCGACGTGAGTTCGAGCCGCCTGCTGCGGCCGCGCCACGTGACGTCGCCGTTGTGCGTCGTCGCCCGCACCGGACCGACCGTGTCCACGGCACGCAGGTCGCCGTTGTGCCCGAGGAGGGCGAGTTCGAGGCCGGCAGGCATCGTGACCGTGAACGTGAAGGACGGCGAGCAGCGCTGCAGTTGCTCGCGCGGCCAGTTGCCGGTGAGCCGCAGCGTGCTGCCGTCCACCTCCCGGCCGACCTGCAGCAGTTCGAGGTTGGCGGCAGCTTCTTCCGCAGAATGGCCGCGCACCGACATCTCGACGCGCACGGTCACCTGGGTCGCGTCCGGGTCGCCGACCACGTCGATCCTGCCGTTGTGCGACGTGCAGTCGAGGCGCTGCAGGCCCGCGGCAGGTACATCGAAGGCAGTCGCCTTGGTCGCCACGTGCCCGGGCCACGAGCAGGCGGACAGGGCCAGGGAGAACAAGGTCCACAGCGGCAGGGAGTTGGATGGGTTCATGGCAGCACGGTGCGGATGGCGGCTGTGAATATTCTCCGAGCTGTCGGGCCGCAACCCAGCAGCCCACGCAGCGGGCCGGCCGATCCTGCCATCCGGCAGCTCCCCCGGACACGCCAGCACCCTTGCTACTTGCGTTCCAGGGTGCACTTCCCTGCAGCATCCGTCACCAGTTGGTCGGACTGCAGGTACACCTTCGCCTGTTCCGAGGCCTTGAGGTGCGCATCGAGGAAGTGCGTCGTGCATCGCTTGACGATGTCCGTGATGGCGCTGTCTCGCAGCCCGAGCGCGCCACCGAACGAGAAGTGGTTGGCTCCGTCGATGACAACGAGGTACTTGTCGCCCTCGGGAGCGAAGGTGAACGGCTCCTTCTTCCACTCGACATCCTGACCGCCCACGCCGCGATCGCGCGTGCCGGTGAGGGTCATCATCGGCAGTTGCAGCGCGTCCCAGCTCGTCCGTGTCAGGCCCTGCTGGCCAGTGCCCTGCCCGGAGATGGCCAGGATGCACTGCACCCGTTCGTCGCGAAAGCTCTTCGCCTTCTCCTTGCCGAGATCCACCGTGACGCCGCCGAGCAGCATCGCGGTGTAGGCGCCGAACGAGTGCCCGACGGCAGCGATGGCCTTTGCATCGACCTTGTCGACGAGCCCGGGCGCGAGCTTTGGCAACGCGTCGAGGCTGTCGAGGACCAGGACGAGATCGCCGACGCGGCCGCTGATGCTGGCGGGATCGTTCAGGCTACCGAGCAACCCACTGCGGCGACCTCGACCCGACGTGGCGTCCCGTTCGCCGCCGCCGGCCCCCATCTCCTGCCGACCGAGTCCATCTGCGTGTGAAGGGTGGATGACCACGTACCCGTGGCTGGTCCAGTGCTGGCCGATCGGCGCAAAGCTCTCCTTGTTGCCCCCGAAGCCGTGCGAGAAGAGGACCACCGGGTACGGGCCACCCGCCTTCGGGAAGTGGATCCGCACTGGCAGCGAGCCTGCCGCACCTTCCTGCGCGCGCTTGAGCTCGAGGTCGATCGTCTCGACCGCGAGCAGTCCGGGCCTCGCCATGTCACGGACCGCCCCGCCCTCCACGTCGCCGAGTTCCTCGTTGATGACGAACGCGGTCTGGATGGAGCGCCTGTGCGCATTGATGCCGGCAAGGCGACCGCCGTGGCGTGCACAGGCCCCCGG
>JBEATZ010000237.1:0-5288 GCA_041161695.1 Planctomycetota bacterium
TTCTCCAGCAGGGCCTGGGGGCCCTTGCCCTCCGCCCGCTGCTCGATGCGGAACCGGGTGACCTCGGCGGTGAGGATCGCCTGCTCGGCGCGCAGGCTCTCGAGGGCTTCCGTCACTTCCCGCAGCTTCTTGGACAGCACGAGAACGCCCACGGCGACAAGCAGCACGGTACCGAGGGGCAGGGCCTTGGAGGGTTGGGGCGCAGGGGCGGGGTCGGTCATGGCGGAAGGGTAGCGAGCCCCGGCAAGAGGGTCACCGACCGTTCGGACCCGAACGAACCCTGTGGCAAACCGCACGCAGCACCCCGGGGTGGGCGCGGCCCCGCGCTGCAGGTGGCCCCCTGCGCCTGCGGCATGGAACTTGATCCAAGCCGCGGGTGCCCGACCCTCGGGTGCACCCCACGGTTTCGGCAGGTGCCGGGTGGCGAGACGGAGGACGGATTTGCTAGCATCCCCGCCTCTCCCCTCTCCCCGGACCTGCTCTACCCCGGGTCCCTCTCCGCTCATGCTTCCGGTTGCTGGAGTCTCCATGCGTCTGCACCACCCTGCTGCGCTTGCGCTAGTCGTTGGTTTGGCTGGCTTTACAGGCTGTTCTGGCGGCGACGCCACGACCGGCGGCGGCGGCAACGCCCAGAACACCATCAGCGTGGTGAGTTGCAGCCTCGGCTGCACCGGCAACCGCTGCCAGATCTCGGAGATTGCGCAGAACGAGAACATCGTCCTCGTGTTCTCGCGCGACGTGGATCCGACCACCGTCAACACCAACACGATCCGCCTGCGCACGTCGAGCGGCGAGACCCCGGTGGGCGAGTTCCTCGTGCGCGGCTCCGTGGTGGAGTTCGTGCCCCAGGTGCTGGTGGTGGGCGGGCAGACCTTCTTCGGGTTCCGCCCGGGCGAGAGCTACACGATGACGCTGCCGGGCGGCTCGGGCGAACTCAACTCGATCCGCTCGACCTCCAACGACCCGCTGACGAGCACGATCACGTGCACGCTCAACGTCACGCGCGGCATCATCGACCTCAACAACGCGCCGCCGCGTGCCACGCTCGTGTCGCCCACGACGGCCACGAACGTCCCGCAGGACGCGATCATCCAGCTGGAGTTCAACGAACTCCTCGACCTGACGCCCTTCCTCAACACCACGGCAGCCAACGGCCCGGTGGTGTTCCAGGTGCGCCGCACGCGCGAGGTCGCCCCGGGCGAGCGCGCATGCAACCTGCTGTCGCCCGCGGTGCCGCTCGCCGGCACCCCGCGCATCGACCTCGATGCCGCGCGCAACGTGTCGATCCTGACCTACCAGTCCCCGACCCCGCTGCCCGCCAACGTGTGCGTGCAGGTGGCGGTGACCGACCGCGTCCGCGACCTGTCCGGCAAGGCCGCGAGCCCCCAGACCTTCCAGTTCCTCACGGTCGAGGCGGCCCGCACCACGCTCACCACCAACGAGACCTTTGACACCGACGACCAGCTCGACGCAGATGCCTCTTCCGGCGCATGGTCGGGCGGCATCGGCACCTTCGGCGTGATCGGCGGCGACGGCATCCACGGTCCGTTCTCGCCCAGCCTCGGCACCTTCCAGGGCGTGGTGGGCGGCAAGGACACCTTCCTGATCAACACCGACCTCACGATCATCCCCAGTGAGAACACGATCAGCGGCAACCCGATCGCGGTGACCGACGGCCGGTTCTTCTTCACCGAGATGGTGGTGCCCTCGAACGTGCGCCTCGTCTTCAGCGGCGCCAACCCGCCGGTCTTCCACGTCCGCGGCAAGCTCGAGGTGCTGGGCATCATCGACGTCGACGGGCAGGACCTGCCGTACTACCAGCCGGTCGCCACGGAGCTGAACGGCCAGGCCGGCGGCAATGCCGGCGTGTTCGGCGGTGCCGGCGGCCGCGGCGGCAACCGCGCCAACGGCCTCGGCGCCAATCCCCTCTACAACGGCGTGACCGGCGGCGACGTGCGGGTGCGCACGGGTCACGCCTATGCCGGCAGCGTGTCCAACACCGGCGGTCGCGCCTCGACCCTGTTCCCGGCGGACGGCCTCAATGCCTCGGTGGTCTACAACACGACGGGCGCCATCCCGTACACGGTGATGACGCCTGCGGGCGGCGGTGGCGGCGGGTACATCGGCGCCGGTGGCGACAGCCGCGTGGTGTCCAACTCCCGCACCACGGCCGAAGGCACGGGCAGCGTGGCTGCGGCCACCGCGACCACCATCACCGACCCCACCAAGACGTGGGCGACGGACCAGTGGGCGGGCATGCGGTTGCGCCTCGGCCCGGGCACGCCGTCCGAGCAGAGCCGCATCGTGGTCGCCAACACCGCCACGGAGCTCACCGTCGACGCCCCGTTTGCCGTGGTCCCGCCGGTGGGCGCCTCCTACCAACTGCCCGAACGCGCCCTCATGGGCCCGCCCGTGGCGGGTGGTCTCGCGTTCCCGCTGCTGCCCAAGCCCGCGGGCACGACCAGCCTGCTGCACTTCCTCGTCGGCGGCGCCGGCGGCGGCGGTGCGGCTTCCAGCCCCCTGTTCTCCAACACCTTCCAGCGCACCTGGGCTCCGGGCTGCGGCGGTGGTGGCGGCGGCGGCGCGATGGCCCTGCGCGCGGGTTCGACCCTGCGCCTCGGCAACCTCGCCCAGTTGCTTGCCTCGGGCGGTTCCTGCGGCCAGACCACCGGCACGGGCGTGACGGTCTCCCTCGGCCCGCCCGGCGGCGGTGGCTCCGGTGGTTCGATCCTGCTGCAGAGCGGCAACCTCGTCGAACTCACGGGCCTCATCGACGTGCGCGGCGGCACCCGCGGGCGCCTCGACCGCTCGACGTCGGTGACCCCTGCCCAGGGTGGTGGTTCGGCCGAGGTCAACGGCGGCGATGGCCGTCCAGGCTTCATCCGCCTCGAGGTCCCGACCAACCCGACCACGCTGTTGCTGCCCAACGCGCAGCCTGCAGCCACGGCCGACAACGTCGCGCTGCTGACCGACGAGGACCCGCGCGTCGGCTTCCAGAGCGAGTTCTACTCCACCAACCAGCCCTTCGGCCCCGAGTACGTCCGCTACGAGATCGAGGCACGCGTGAACGGCGTGACCACGATCTTCAGCGACGATCCGTCGGTGGGCGTCCCGGCCCGTGGCACGACCGCACCGATCGAGGCCTACTTCCAGGCGGCCCGCATCGACCTCACCACGGGCACCATCGTCCCCGGCACCACGCGCCCCTGGCGCGAGCAGGTGGGTGGGTTCGGTGGCGCCACCAGCCTCGCGGACGACTCGGAAAACGGGTTCCGCTTCCAGATCCTCTTCAACCGCACCCTGGGCGTGAACGTGGTGATCGAGCGCGTCACGGTCGTCTACCAGGTCTGATCCCCGGTCTGCAGCTCCTCCTGCGAAACCAAGCCGCAACCCCTTCTCCCATGCGCACCCCACTCTTCACCCTGCTCCCCGCGTTGGCGCTCGTCGCAGCTGCGTGCTCCGGCGGAGGCTCCTCGAATGGCTACGGCGACTGCCAGGATGGAGCCTTCTGCCTCACCTACTGTGACCTTGGCTGCAGCCTGAGCGGCTGTTCGCTGACCGAGATCGCAGAGAACCAGCAGCTGCGCTTCGTGTTCAACGAGGCCATCGATCCGGCCTCGGTGACGGTCTCGACGTTCTCGATCCGCACGGCTTCCGGCCAGCGTCCGAACGGCGACTTCCTGGTCGAGGACAACGTGATCACGTTCATCCCGACCGTTCGGGTGCTGGGCGGGACGACCTCCTTCGGCTTCCAGCGCGGCGAGAGCTACATCATCAACCTCGCCAGCGGCGCCGGCAACGAGGGCATCCGCTCCGCCTCGGGCGATGCACTGGGTGCCCCGCTCAACTGCACCGTGCGCGCGACCCTGGGCGTGATCGACGAGAACCAGCTGCCGCCGACGGCCACGCTGGTGTCGCCCACGGACACGGTGAACGCGCCCACCAACACCTCGGTGGTGCTGCGCTTCAACGAACTCATCGACCCCACGCCGTTCGGCGCATCCGCCACCACGGCGCCCATCCGCTACACGCTCTTCCGCGGCTCCAACAACCCGATCCAGCTCGAGGGCTCGCTGAGCCTCAGCGTCGAGCGCCTCGGGGGCACCAACGTCTCGGTGGTCACCTTGCGTCCGAGCACCGAACTGCCCGGCGGGGCGACGGTCCGCATCGAGGTCACGACCGAGGTGCGCGACCTCGCCGGCGTGAGCTCTCCCGGCCAGGTCATGACCTTCAACACCGAGGCAGGCAGCATCGTCGACCAGGATCTGGTCGAGACCTTCGCCAGCCCGGCGCGCCAGGACCAGCAGATCTCCTCGGGCCCGTGGAACGGCGGGGCCCGTCCCGGCCTGATCGGCGGCGACGGTCGCCACGGCAGCTTCGACATCACCATCGGCACCAACCTCGGCAACCAGGTCTACACCTGGAACACCGACAACATCACGATCCCGGCCAACCGCACCATCAGCGGCCAGCCCTTCACGGTGACCGACGGCCGCTTCTACTTCACCGACTTCGTGCTGCCCGAGGGCTTCACCCTGCGCCTCACGGGCACCAACCCGCCGCAGATCTTCGTGCGCGGCCGCGTGGACGTCGCCGGCCGCATCGAGCTGAGCGGCGCCGCGATGAGCTCTGCCTACACCTTCCGCGCGGCCCTCGCCACGACCCCGGTCCCGGGGCAGCCCGGTGGCCTCGGTGGCCCCGGCGGCGCCCGCGGTGGACGCGGCGCCGACCGCTGCCTCGGCACGGGCCCGATCATCACCGGTGGCGTGATCCAGACCGACGGCCAGGTGGGTGAGAACGTGCGCCTCCCGGCCGGCCATGCCTATGCGGCGCGCGCCGCGGGCACTGGCGGCCTCGGCTCGCCGATGTTCCCCACCACCGGCCTGAACGCCTCGGTCCAGTACACGATCCTCTCCGCCTTCTCGGGCCAGATCGCGCCCGGTGGCGGCGGCGGCGGCAACTGGACTGCGGGCACCGCGGGTTCGGTCACGCCGGCCGCAGGCATCGTCGCCGGTGCCGCGGGCGGTCTCGCCTCGGCCTTCGACAACTTCCCGGTCCCTGCCGGCGAGTCCTCCCTGAACCACTTCCTCGTGGGTGGCTCGGGCGGCGGCGGCGGCGGCAGCCACGTGTTCCTTGCCGTGTCCGGCAATGCTGCCGACGTGTGGAAGGCGGGCGCGGGTGGTTCCGGTGGTGGTGGCGCCATCGCCTTCCGCGCCGGCAACAACGTTCTGCTGCGCCGCCGCGGCGTCGTCGAGGCCTGGGGTGGTGCCGGCACCACCTTCAGCGAC
>JBEATZ010000266.1:0-8509 GCA_041161695.1 Planctomycetota bacterium
GGCACTGCTCGCGGAAGGGAGCCCGGTGCAGCGCGGGGTTGCTGCCGCCGTCGCCCTGGGGTGGAGCGCCCGGCTCACCTTCCACCTGCTGCGCGACCGGGTCTTCGGCCACGCCGAGGAAGACGGCCGCTACCGCGCCATGCGCGACCACTGGGGAGCTTCTGCCGGGCTCCACTTCGCGTGGTTCTACCAGGCCCAGGCGCTCGCGGCCCTCGCCTTCTCCCTGCCGTTCCTGCTGGCCGCCAACAACCCCGAGCCGCAGCTCGCAACCGTCCAGTGGCTCGGCATCGGCCTCGCGGTGTTCGCGGTGCTCGGCGAAGGCCTCGCCGACCGCCAGCTGGCCGCGCACCGCAACGACCCGACCAAGCGGGGTCTCGCCTGCCGCAGCGGCCTGTGGCGCTACAGCCGCCACCCCAACTACTTCTGCGAGTGGCTCGTGTGGTGCGGCATCGCCATGCTGTGCTGGCCCGCGCCCCAGGGCGCATGGGGCCTGCTCGCACCTGCCGTGATGTTCGTGCTGGTGCGCTTCGTGACGGGCGTGCCCTATGCCGAACTGCGGTCGCTCAAGAGCCGGGGCGACGACTTCCGCCGCTACATGACCGAGACCAACACCTTCGTGCCGTGGTTCCCCCGCCTGCCCAAGGCAGGTGCATCGTGAGCCTCACCGACCGCCTCGTCGCCCATGGCCTGCTGCCCGACAGCGTCATCCGCTTCGGCATCCGCCGGCTCTTGCGCCAGCGCCTCGCCCAGCAGCACGTCCACGACCCGATCCGCGTCCAGCAGGACCTGATGGACTGGATCGCCGAGTGCCGCCGCGGACCGATCGCCGTCGAGACCAAGGCCGCGAACGAACAGCACTACGAGGTGCCTGCGGCCTTCTACGGCCACGTGCTTGGCAAGTACCGCAAGTACAGCAGCGGGTTGTGGCCCGAACAGGGCGGTGACCTCGACTCCACCGAGGCCGCCATGCTCGACCTCACCTGCAGGCGCGGCCAGCTCGAGGACGGCATGCGCGTGCTCGACATGGGCTGCGGCTGGGGTTCGCTCACGCTGTGGATCGCCGAGCGGTACCCGCGGTGCAAGGTGCTGGGCATGAGCAACTCCCACAGCCAGCGCGAGCACATCCTCGCCACGGCCAAGGCGCGCGGGCTCACCAACGTCGAGATCCTCACCGGCGACATCAACGTGCTCGACACCGACCGCCGCTTCGACCGCGCGTTCTCGGTGGAGATGATGGAGCACACGCGCAACTGGGACCTGCTGCTCGCCAAGGTGGCGCGCTGGCTCGAGCCCGAGGCCCGCTTCTTCATCCACATCTTCACCCACCGCAACGCCGGCTACCCGTTTGCCGACCAGGACGCAGGCGACTGGATGGCGCGCCACTTCTTCACCGGCGGCCAGATGCCGGCTGACAGCCAGCTGCTGTACTTCCAGGAGCACTTCCGCGCGGTCGACCACTGGCGCGTGAACGGCACCCACTACGCGCGTACCTCCGAGGCTTGGCTGCGCAACTTCGACGCCAACCGAGCGGCTGTCGACGAGATCTTCCGCGCCACCTACGGCGCGCGGGCGCGCGAGTTCGCCAACATGTGGCGTGTGTTCTTCATGGCGTGCGCCGAGTTGTGGGGCTTCGACGCGGGCCGCGAGTGGTTCGTGTCGCACTACCTGCTGCAACGCCGCTGAGGCCGGGCCGGCGCGGCGCCGCTCAGGCGTGTGCCGTGCGGCGCTGCGACAACAGGCGGTTGCCGGCAGCCACCGCGCCCACGGCGTCGATGGCGCAGGCATCGGCGCCGATGCACACGTGCAGGTCGGGCGCGACGCGGAACGGCTCGCCGCCCACGAGGATGGGCGGACAGCGCGTGCCGAGCAGTTCGCGCAGCTGGGCCACGGTGCGGGCGGCCGCGCCCACGTGGATGGCCATCGTGGCCGACAGCGCGACGAGGTCGAAGGACCGGTCGGCAAGCGTCCACTCCAGGTCCTCGGCAGGCATGTTTGCGCCGAGGTTCATCACGTTCCACCCGGCGAGGGCGAAGCGGTCGCCCACCATGCGGATGCCGAACTCGTGCAGGTTGCCGCCCACGGAGAGCGCGAGCAGCCTCGGCGCGTCCTTGGGCGCGGGCGGCGTCGCCTGCGACAGCATGTACAGCGCGCGGCTCATCACCACCGAGCCGTAGTGTTCGTCGGCGATGGGGATCTCCCCCATCACCCACATGCGCCCGATCTCCGCCTGGGCGCGCGTGAGCACGTGGTCGTGGAGGTCCGCCACCTTCGTGCCGCGGGCGATCTCCTTCAGCAGGAGGTCGAGCGCGTCGTCGCCGCGGCCCTCGAGGATCGCGAGCAGGAACCTGCGAGCCTGGTCGAGCATCGGCCCGCCCGAAGCCAGGTGGCTCGGGAACTCGGCGGGAGCGGTCTCCAGTTCGGCGATCGCCATCGCGAGGTGACGGGACACGACCTCGCGGCACGGGCCGGGCAGTTCCTCGGCGAGCACGCGCGCAGCGGTGCGCAGGCTCGCAGGCAGGTAGTCGGCGTGCACCTGCCGGTGCGCGAACGCGACCTTGTACCAGCGCACGCTGTGGGCAAGCAGCGCAGGGCGATCCACGGCCACCGACTCCGCGAGGGCGAGGATGCGGACCTCGTTGTCGGCGATCGGGTTCGCAAACGAGGACGGCAGCTGGCTCGCCAGCGCATCCGGTGCCTCGCGCTGCATGCGCTCCACCACCATGCGCGCATAGGCGCGGGCAGAGGTGCGCAGCAGTTCGGCTGCCAGGGGCGTGTTCGCGACCATGTCCACGATTGTGCGGTTCGGCTGACACCGGGAAAAGGATGCAGGCGCGGCCCTGCGGCCCTGCCCCGGGGAACGGTTGCATCCACCCTTCCCACCGGCGCGAACAGCCGCCCGCAACGCCACGGCCAGCCCTTTTTGGAGCCCGCCGTGGCAGCGCGCACTTCGCGCGCCCCCCGTGAAGGAATCCCCCATGAAGCACGCACTCCTCGCCACCATCACCCTCACCACCGCCCTCTTCGCCCAGGAGCAGAAGAACATCGTCACCGTTGCCGTCGAGGCCGGTCAGTTCAAGACGCTCGTCGCAGCCGTCCAGGCCGCCGGTCTCGTCGAGACCCTGAGCGGCAAGGGTCCGTTCACGGTGTTCGCCCCCACTGACGAGGCCTTCGCCAAGCTCGGCAAGGACGCCATCGCGGACCTGCTCAAGCCCGAGAACAAGGACAAGCTCACCTCCATCCTCACCTACCACGTCGTCGCAGGTGAGTACCCTGCAGCAAAGGTTGTCGCCGCGAAGTCGCTGACGACCGTGCAGGGCGCAGACGTCACCGTCGCAGCCGGCAAGGACGTGATGGTCGGCACCGCCAAGGTCCTCAAGACCGACATCAAGGCCAGCAACGGCATCATCCACGTGATCGACTCGGTCATCCTGCCCCCGGCTGCGAACACCGCCGAGGCCAGCATGAAGGCCGGCAAGAAGAACCTGCCCAACCTGGTCGAGGTCGCCTCGAAGGCCGGCAGCTTCAACACGCTGCTCAAGGCAGCCGTGGCAGCCGGCCTCGCCGACACGCTCGCGAACGGCGGCCCCTTCACCATCTTCGCACCCAACGACGAGGCCTTCGCCAAGCTCGGCAAGGACACGATCGCGGACCTGCTCAAGCCCGAGAACAAGGACAAGCTCGCCGCCATCCTCAAGTACCACGTCGTGAGCGGCGCGGTCATGTCGCCGGAGGCCGTGAAGCTGACCTCCGCCAAGACGCTGCAGGGCGGCGACCTCACCCTGAAGGTGGTTGACGGCAAGTTGACCATCGACGGCGCCAAGGTCATCGCCGCGGACGTCGAGGGTTCGAACGGCGTGATCCACGTCGTCGACAGCGTCCTGCTCCCCAAGAAGTGAACTCCTGACGTGACGGCCACCCCGTCCTTGTGCCGCGCTGCGTCTTCGCCTGTAATGCGGCCTGAAGGCCGCATGACGCAGACCCTGCTCGAGCAAGTCGCAGCCGGCGCACCGGGAGCCATCGAAGAGTTCCTGCGACGCCACTCCGCCACCGTGTGGGGCCTCGCGCGTCGTTTCTGCCGCAACGCGGACGACGCCGAGGATGCGTCGCAGGAGATCTTCCTCGAGATCTGGAAGAGCGCCGAGCGCTACGACCCGACGATGGGGTCGGAACTCACCTTCCTCATGACCATCGCGCGCCGCCGCCTCATCGACCGCGCGCGCAGGCTCGGACGCAGGCCACCGCACGACCTCGTGGAGGACGCTGGCATCCTCGCCGACGACCTGCAGCCCGACACGGTGGAGCGCGACGACGAGGTGCGACGCGCGCGCGAGGCCCTCTCGCAGCTGCGGCCCGAACAGCAGGAGGTCCTCAACCTCGCACTCGGCCACGGTCGGACCCACCAGGAGATCGCAGCTGCCATCGGCATCCCGCTCGGCACCGTGAAGAGCCATGCGCGCCGCGGACTGATCCGCCTGCGCGAGATGCTCGGCGTGCCCCAGACCGAGGAGCCGCAGCCGTGAACGAGCCCGCGTTGGACCCGGTGCTCGAACGCCTCGCGGACCAGGTGCTCGCCGAGATCGAAGCAGGCGAGCCTGCATCCGGCGGCGACCGCGTGCTCCGCAGCCTGCGCGAGGCAGCCAGCCGCGCCACCTCTGCCGTCGTGGCGACACCGCCGCCGCGCGAACTCATGGCGCGCCTCCGCAGCGATGCGCTGCGCCACCTCGCCGAACAGGCGCCGCCGAAGCCGCGTGCAGCCCAGCCCCTGCCCGTGCGCCGCGCGCCCTGGCTGCTGCCGTTCTGCCTCGGTGCTGCAGCCGCAGCATCCTTGCTGATGGCACTCCGTCCGACGCAGCCTGCGCCGCAGGCCGCTCCCGCACCCGAGGTGGCCTATGCCGCGCTTGCCGCGGATCCGGCCTGCAACGTGGTGCTGCCTTTCAAGGCAGGCCCCAGCCCGCTGGCCTCGGCCGTGGGCGGCGAAGTGGTGTGGAGCGACGCGCGCCAGCAGGGCTTCCTGCGCTTCCGCGGCTTGCCCAGGCTCGACCCCGCCACCCAGCAGTTCCAGCTCTGGATCTTCGACAGCGACCGCTCCGCCGAGCAGCCGGTCGACGGCGGTTTGTTCGAGGCCGGCCCGGACGGCGAGGCCCTCGTGCCGGTCGACGCGAAGATCCACGTCCACCATGCGCACGCCTTCGCCCTCACCATCGAGCCGCGCGGCGGCGTCGTGGTGAGCCGCCGCGAACACCTCGTCGCCATCGCCGGTTTGTGATCCTCGCGCCGCGGACTCCGGTCCGGCGCCCCCTTCCGCCGATGTGCGCTTGATCCCGGCGCGCGGAGTCCGTAACCTCCTCGCGCTCGATTCCGATCGACCCGGTGGGCAGGTAGCTCAGCTGGTAGAGCACAGCACTGAAAATGCTGGGGTCGCCGGTTCAACCCCGGCCCTGCCCACCACATTTCCCCTCGCAGGCAAACGACTTGCGAGCGCGGCCTCGACCCGGATCGTCGGCAGGGACGTTCGCTGTCCCCCGGATCGTCCCCCTTGGCGTCCGTGGATCCCGCCACGTTCCAACGGCGGAGGCCCACCAAATCCCCTGTGCTGGCGCAGCGGAAACGGACGCACTCGGCAATCTTGACATCCCTGGCGGGCACGGGAACGATGCCCGGAGAAGGAGTTCTGGCCGTCGGCCAGTCCCTCGAGATCGAGTACTCGGGAAAAGGAGACCCATGATCTGCATGCGTTTTTCGTCCCCTCGCATGGGGATTGCGGCCCTCGTGGCCGCTGTTTCGCTCGTCACCACCAGCTGCGGTTCGCTCTACCAGAAGCACGAAGAGTCCCTGGTTCGCGCCCAGATCCACGGCAGCGACACCGCGCCGGACTGGGTGAAGGGCCAAATCCCCAGCTCTGGAACCGAGCTGGCCTTCGTCGGCCGCGGCACCGCGTTCAACGTGCTCGACGAGCGGAAGGCCTTCGACGAGGCCTTCATGCACGCGCGCGAACAGCTGGCCCAGTACGTCGGCACGCGCGTCACGTCCGAGGCATGTGACAAGGACTGGGCGCTGGGCGCCCGCTTCCTGCCGGTGCAAGACGCAGGCCCCGGGCCCGGCGAGCACGTCGACCAGTCCCTCAAGTCCCGCGCCCACCAGCTCGCGGACGCGATCGTGGGCGAACTGCTGCCCGTGAACCAGTACTGGGAACAGTGGGACGTGGAGGAGAAGCCTTCGCGCCACTTCAGCGGCCTCTGGTTCGAGAACAAGCACGAGTTCGACATGCGTCGCTACAAGTGCTGGGTCCTCACGACCATCCCGCGCCAGCGCGTGGAGAAGTTCATCGATGCGACCCTCGCGGTCCTCAAGGAGGAGGCGGATGCAGCCAAGGTCGCTGCCGCATCGGCCGAACACAAGGCACGGGCCGAGGCCCTCGACGGCGTGGTGAACGCCCAGAACCTGGAGATCCAGCACCTCCGGGAGCGCATCCACTACGGCCGCGCGTTCCGCCTGACGGCGAAGGACAACTGCGAGATCGCGGATCCCTGCGTCACGCTGGATCGTCCCCAGTGGCGCAAGGCGACCCTCGAGGTCGAGGCCACGGTGAAGCAGCAGTCGAAGCCGAACCTGTGCGACGAGAAGCAGGGAGGGCACTGATCCATGCGTGGATTCCTCCTGTTCCTCTCCTTGTTCGCGGGGACGGTCCTCCCGTCCTGCGCCTGCAACACCCCGAGCATCTACTGCCCGGATCCCGAGCCCTCGTGCAACCTGCGTGAGCGCACGTATGCGGCCATCGACTCCCTGCTGCGCCAGCACGACTGCGATGCCGACCTCGGCCGCATGCTGGTGGCCACGCTCGTGAACATCAACGACTTCAACGAGACGTCGATGTTCGGACGCCAGCTGGCGGAGTACATGTCCACGCGCCTCACCCAGCGGGACAAGGACGTGATCCTCGCGACCATCCGCCAGGACCACCTGCTCATCCGCGACGAGGGCCAGTTCCTGCTCTCGCGCGAGGTGCGCAACCTCGTGGCCGACCACAACGCCAAGTCGGTGATCGTGGGTACGTACGGCCTCACGAAGGAGTACGTCTACGTGACGATCCGGCTGGTCTCCACGGTGGACGACTCGATCCTGTCGGCCGTCGACTTCGCCATCCGGCGCGGCACGGGCGTGGACGAGATGCTGGCTGTCAGCGCCCGCGACTGGCGCTGAACCACGACGACGCGCTGCGGCCGGCCCCCCGCCGGTCGCGGCGCGATCCCCGCATCCTCAGCGGATGCGCACCAGCAGCCCGCGCGTCGACGAGAAGCCGTTGGGCGCGCAGGTCGCGACCGGCTGGAACCACACCACCTGGTGCGCGAGTTCGACGCCCGCGAGGTCGGGGTTGTCGGGGATCGGCATGGGCGTGAAGGCGGAGCCGGAAGCATCTGCGACCAGCACGCGCGACACGAGGGCCGTGGGCCCCACGTGCATCACGACGCCACCGAGCGGCCCAGGCACGCTGCCGGTGACGACCTCGTTGCCGACGAGCAGGGTCCCCACGGCGTAGGGCAGCGCATTGGTGGCGCGGAGCGCGTAGTCGGCATTGCCCACGGATGCGCGCGTGGTGCCCAGCAGGCCCTGGAAACCCATGCAGTCGGGGCTGCCGGTGCCGTAGGTGATGTTGCCGGCCTGCACGGGACGCGGGTTGCGCAGCAAGGCGAGGTTGGTTGCCTGCGACACGTAGGCAAGGTCCATGCGGCCATCGCCCTCGATGTCGGTGGCGACGACCGAACTGGTGCCGCCGGTGTCGAGCGCGGCTTCCTCGGCGGCGCGGAAGTTCCCGTCACCCTTTCCGTAGCAGACGACGACCTGCTGGGCGAGGGTCGCGCAGAGGTCGAGGTTGCCGTCGCCATCGAGGTCGGCGAGTTGCACGCTCGAGGCAGGACCGGGCAGCGCGAGTGCCGCACCCGTCGTGATGCTGCCGGTGCCGTTGCCCACGAACACGCGAGCGCTCGCGAGGGAGGCATCGAGTGCGATGACGTCTGCAAGGCCGTCGCCGTCGACGTCGCCCGAGGCCACCGGACCGCCGAGCGGATCGACGGCCCATGCCGTGGGCGCCGCGAAGTAGCCGTTGCGGGTGCCGAGCAGCACGAACAACCGCGGGTCGTTGGCAGCTGCCACGACGAGGTCGCGCTTGCCGTCGAGGTTGAGGTCGGGAGCGGTCATGCCACCCGGCACGGCGCCCAGCGCGATCGTGCGCACGATTTGCGAGCTGCCGTCGAAGTTCACGAAGGCAAGCAAACCGCTCGCGGCGCTGCCGGCCACGATGTCGGCGCGCAGGTCGCCGCTGTAGTCGAACGACAACAGCACGTCGCTCGTCGCCCCCACGTCGACGAAGCGCGGCACGGCGAAGGCGCCGGCGCCGAGGTTGTCGAGCACCGCGAGTTGGTTGCCGGTGGAACTGCCGACGATCGCATCCGGCAGCCGGTCGCCGTTCAGGTCACCGACGGCAGCGAGGGTCGCGCCCGGCACCGCGGGC
>JBEATZ010000281.1:0-4221 GCA_041161695.1 Planctomycetota bacterium
CAGGCAACTGCCCCGTCCCGACTGCAACCCGGTGATCGCTCGGCGGCTCGGCGGCTGGATGGGCGAGGCGAGGCGGGTGCAGGAACTCGCGCCGGGCCAGCGGCTCGAGGACCTCGAGCCCATGCAGCGGTTGCTGCTGTGCGCGCACGACCACGTGGCGGCTGCCGTGCGCCGCACGGCCTGGCAGCAGTTCCGGCTCGGTCCGCGGCGCTTCGGCGAGGACGTGGCGTTCGCCGAGAAGGCCATCCGCGCCGGCTGGCGCATCGTCTACGAACCCGCGAGCCGCGTGGTGCACAGCCACAGCCGCAGTGCTTGGTCCGAGGGCAAGCGCACGTTCTGCGACCACCGCAACCTCGCCGCGAGCTTCGGCATCCGCACCATTCCCGACCGCGCCACGCTGAAGGCGGCGCTGCGCGACGGCACCGCCGAACACCTGCAGTTCGTCGATGGCCTCGCACTGCCGGAAGCGAAGAAGGCGGAACTGCGCGCGTGGACGCGCGACTACGTGAAGTGGTCGTGCTGGGGGCAGTACCTCGGTGCACGTGCTGCCTTCGCTCCGCGCGGCCTGCGCGGCGCTTGGCTGCGCTGGCTCGGCCGCTGGCTGGAGCGTGGCATCTGAGCGCGCTCGCTCCAGGCAGCGCGTGGATCCGGCCGCTGCCGGGCGGCGTGCCCCCGGACCTCGGCTTCGGTGCGGTCCATGACCTGGCGCAGCTGCCACCCAGCAAGAGCCATGCGCAGCGCATGTTGTTGCTCGCGGCCCTCGTGCCCGGCGTGCACAAGCTGCGCGGCATCGGCGCGGGCCTCGACGTGCAGGCGACCCTGCGCGCCATCCGCGCGCTCGGTGCGACGGCCGAAGAACGTGGCGACGTCGTGCACGTCCGTGGCATCGATTGCGGCGCAAAGCCCCTGCAGGCGAGGGTCCACTGCGCCGAGAACGGCACGCTGCTGCGCTCGCTGGGCGTGATCGTGCCGGCGCTCGGCGGCGCCGTTGCCCTCGATGCCGACGAGGCGCTGCGGCGCAGGCCCCTGCAGCCGCTGCTCGATGCCTGGCAGGCGCTGGGCGTCGTGCATGGCACGGACTGGCCGCTTTCCACCGTGGCGCCGGCGGTCCCGCCCGCGCTGCCGCAGCGGGTGGATGGCCGGGTCACCACGCAGGTCGCCACGGGCCTGCTGCTCGCCCTTGCCTTGCGCGGCGGCGGGAGCCTGGTGGTGGAGTCGCCAGGGTCGCGCGACTACCTGCAGGTGACGGCAGCGGTGCTGCGCGACTTCGGCTTCGCGGTCGACGTTCGTGCGCAGGGCGCCGACCTCGCCTTCGCGGTGCGCGGTGCTGCCACGCGCAATGCGGTGCTCGACGTGCCGCGCGATCCGTCGGCACGTTGTTTCGTCCTCGCGCTCGCCGCGCTGCAAGGACTGGCCGTGCCGCCCGTGCTGGCGGTGGCCGATGCCGCAGAACACCCGGATGCTGCCGTCGACGCCGACTTCGCGCGGTTGCGGGCTCCCGGCGACATCGTGCTCGAGGGCCTTGCAGGGCGCCCCGACAGCGTGCCGGCGCTTGCCGTCGCCGCAGCCTTTCGCCGCGGCACCACGCACATGCCGGGCCTGTCCGTGCTGCGCGGCAAGGAGTCGGACCGCCTCGACCAGCTTGCGCGCGGCATCACGGCCTGCGGCGCAAGCTGTCACATCGAGGACGAAGGGCTCGTGGTCACGGGCCCGCTCGCGCCGCCAGGGGCGCCCGCGGTGGTGGACTGTGCACCCGACCACCGCATCGTGATGGCGCTCGCCCTGCTCGGCACCGTCCTGCCCGCAGGCATCCGGCTCACCCACGCGGCGTGCGTGGCAAAGAGCTGGCCCACCTTCTGGGACTGGCTCACGCGCGTGGCGCAGGTCGAGCGCGCTCCGGCCTGAGGCTCGGGGCTCGGCTCAGCGCACCGCAGGCGGGTCCGGCGGCTTCTCGCGGATGGCGAAGAAGAAGTTGAGCTCGGTGTTGGTGCGGTTCTCGACCACGTCGTCCATCACCACGAGCGTCTTGTAGTCGCGGTTGACCGCGCCACGCCACGTCTCGCTGGTGCCGCTCACGGTGAAGGTGAGCAAACCGTCCTCGGCAACCACGAAGGTGCCGGTGTACTGGAACTCGATGCCCCGGCTGCCGACCATCGTGAACTCGAAGTTGCCCGTGTTGCTGAGCGTGAGCGTGCCCACCGCGCCGTCGGCGCCCGGGTTGCTCGGGTTCACGAACGTCGTGTACGCGCCCACGTAGTAGTCGCCTGCCACGTCGTTGAGCGTGGCCACGGTGGTGGGCACGTCGAACTTGCGCATCATCATCAGCATGCCGGCTTCGCCGTCGGTCTCGTCGCGGTCGACGGCCATGACGACGTCCTTGCCGACCGCCGCCTGGAACACGCGCGCCTCGGTGCCCTGCGAGGACCAGCTGTCCGTGTAGCGCAGCGTCAGGTTGGCCTTGCCGTTGGTGAGCAGGCCCAGCGTGCCGCCAAGGGTCACCGTGCGGCCGCTCGACTCGGAGCCCGAACCGCTCACGTTGTCGTTGCTGCCGTTCGGCTCGACCACCGACACGGCGCCGTGCAGGTTGAGGCCCACGTTGTTGGGCGACGAAACCGCCCCGGTGCCGGCGAACACGACGTGGCTCGAGAACAGGTGCCAGGGGCCCGTGATGTCGGCATTGGCGACCGTCGTGTCGATCTGCGTGCCGTACAGCATGCCGATCGCCTGCGAGTTCGACAGCGAACTGCGGTCGGTGACGAAGAGGTCGGGGTTGTCGGTGCGCACGAGCTCGTAGGCGCCGTCCCAGTACACCGACGGCGCACCGCCGCCGCCCGGGTAGACGATGCGCAGGCGGCCGTCCTCGTAGAGCAGGTAGGTCTGCGGCGAGCCCTCGCCCGAGGAGGTCTCGAACGTGTAGGTGCCGTCGTCGCGCAGGTTGATCTCGAGGCTGTCCGGGAAGACCACGCTCGGGCTGATGGGGAACGATCCGAAGCCGGGCAGGCCGCGGAAGCTGAAGAAGTTGAAGCTCGAGGAGACGAGGACCTCGCTGTCCGGGGTGCTCTCCTCGCCGCCGTCTGCACAGGAGACCAGGAGGCCCAACGCGAGATAGCCAAGGTGTCGGGTGCGCATGGGGTCATCCTATGCGCCGTGGATGTGGATGCCATGTGGTTTGGCTCGCGATGCCGTGCCGCTATCGTCCACCGGGGATGCTGCGCCCCCCAAAGCTCGTCCTCGCATCGCTCGCACTCGCATTCGCCGCGTGCGCGGGTCCTGGCGCCCACGGCGGCCCGCTTGCCGTGCGCAACCAGCATCCCGCCCAGTTGCAGGTGATGCAGATGCTGCCCGCAGGCGCATCGACGCTGCCTGCCGGGGCCGTGGCCGGGCGCGTCGGCACGACGTGGACCAGCCTGTTCCTCGGCGGCGACAACGGCGCCGGGAACTCCTTCCTGATGGACGGTGAAATCCTCGAGGTGCGGCCCGAGGCACGCGTGGGCCTGCCGGGGGACCTGCAGCTCGGCATCGAGGTGCCGTTCGCACACACGAGCGGCGGCGTGATGGACTCGTTCCTCATCGACTGGCACGACTTCTGGGGCATGCCGGACCAGGACCGCGACGCGGCGCCACGCAACGCATGGGACGTGCATGCCACCCGGAACGGCACCGAGGTCTACCGCATGGAGGCAGAACCTGCCGAACTGATGGACGTGCCGCTGACCCTGACGCTTGGCCTGATCGACCCGGCCGAGGGCGGGTTCGGTCTCGCCGTGCGCGGCGGCATCGAACTGCCGACCGGCGACGTGGACCGCGGGTTCGGCAGCGGCAGCCTGGACGCCAGCGCCGGCGTGTTGCTCGAGCAGCGCTTCGACTGCGTCCGCGTGCACGGCTGGGCCCAGGGTACGGCTGCGGGCGTGGACGGGACCACGGGAGACGCGCCCGACGGCGAGGACGTGTTCGCCGACGTGGTCCATGCCGGTCTCGGCGCCGAGTGGATGGTGTCGGGCGGCCTCGCTGCCGTGGGGCAGGTCACGTGGGAGACGTCGACCCTCCGGGACCTCGGCTTCGACCGGGTGTCGCGCGACCAGGTGCTGCTGTGGGTCGGCGGCAGGTTCTGGCTCGGCAAGGGCTGGCACGCCGAGGCTGCGTTCTGCGAGGACCTCAACGGGTACGTGTCGCCGGACTTCTCGGTCTACGCCGGCGTGTCCTGGACGCCGGGAACGGCGG
>JBEATZ010000293.1:0-2742 GCA_041161695.1 Planctomycetota bacterium
TGCTGTTGCCAGCCGAGCGGAAACTCGGGCCAGCCAACCTGCGCCCCGGCGGAGCGAACGCCAAAGACGCACAGCACACAAACCGCGATGGCACTTAATAGTCGTTTCATCATGTAGACTCCTCTCGTGTAAGGCGACCGGGTCCCACTACTTTATGGCTTGGCGGCAATGTTAAACGTCAACGTGTCCTTCAGCCCTGCGCCGGCGAACCATCCGCCGTTGCCCTCGCGTGCATCATCAGACCAATCCACGACCATCGTGATTTCGCCTGTGTTGCTTGGGAGTTGTGCCGTCAAACGAATGCGCCCACCGCCGGGGCGGGGCTGCTGGTACTCTGTTGCTCCCTGAAACGCAACGTTGCCTGGGTTCGCCACACCCGATACGACCGTGCCTTGCACAGTCACAATCAACTGAGTAAAAGGCAGGGGCTCAGGGCCGGGTCGAGCGGGTGCTAGCGTCCAACTACCTTGGACTTTCGCCAGCTGTGCCGCGCTCGCAGCGGACGGTGACGGCCCAACGGTGGGCTTCGGCGAACGGTTACATGATGAGGCAGCGAGCATCAAGCACAACGATAGCACGATGTACAGGTATCTACCCATAAGGCGATTGTACCCGCCGTCGGGGCGGTCCGGAGACATGTGTGTCGAGACCACACGCACCCCTCGAGGTCGCCGAGGAGCTCGCCGCCGAGCCTCCCAGCGCCTGTGCTTCCCTGCACGGGCATGGCTTACACCTCGCCCTTGCTCTTGACGCCGCCGCGCGGGTCCTGCAGGTTGACGCCGAAGTCGTGGTACCCACGCATCCGGATGCCGAGCATGTTGAAGTCGGCTTCCGCCGTCTCGACCGTGGGCACCTCCTTGCCGTTGAGGAACGCCATCTCGATCACGGGCAGGTCCGCCGGATTCGCGAGGAGGTACCACGCGGTCGAGCTGTTGCCGGTGAGGGTCGAGTTCGAGAGGTACGCCGAGTAGAGCGTGCGGAACTTCCCGGCGTGCGGGTTCGCCGTCGGGTACTTCGTGCTCGCGGTCGTGTCTCGCAGCTCGGTCGCGTTCATGAGCTGCGCAGCCTTCGCGTTCAGCGCCGTGGGCACGAGGAGCACCGCAGGCGAGATCGCCAGCGGCTGGCCGTCGGTGTCCACCTGGTCGAGGAACAGCTGTTCCGCTGCCGTGAGCGAGTCGATGCCGAACGCCGTCGTCGCGCCGGAGGCGTAGTTCTTCCGCGCCGTGGTGTAGAAGGAGCTGTTCGCGAGGAACGCGGCCCAGAAGACCTGGTTCAGCTTCAGCGCAGCGCCGCGGCCGATGCGGGTCGGGAGCGCCGAGAGCGCGCCGAGGTCGTCGTTGATGATGTCCTGCCGCGTGACGGAGAACATCTTGCCGTAGGTCTTCACCTGGTTGGTGAAGCTCTCCTCGCTGACGTCGCCCGCCTTGAGCTCGCCCGCGGGGCCGATCTCGTCGTAGGCGAACGCGCCGTTGAGGCGGTAGGACGTGACCTGCTTGAAGTCGCTCACGGAGCGGCTCGAGCTGATCTCGCGCCACGTGCCCTCGACCGCGGTGAAGCCCGCGAGGAGGAACTTGTTGGCCACGTTCGAGAAGATGCCCGGCAGGCTGAAGTTCGAGAACGCAGCCTGCAGCACGCCGCGGGTGTCGCCCTTGACCGAGCGGCCCGTGTGGCCACCGGCCCACGCCGCCTCGAGGAGCGCCTCCTGCAGGCCGAGCCCGTGCCGCCAGCGGCGGTCGGCGGCCTCGAGCGTGCGCTCGTCGTAGTGGCGCTCGATCCCGGGAAGCCCGCCCGCCTTGCAGAGCGCGGCCTCGACCACCTCCGGCGACGCGTCGGCGCCGCGGACGTGCGCGGCGGGAGCGCCGGTCAGGGGCCGCGAGGCGCGCAGCACCTCGAGCTCGGCCTTCGTGGCGTCCCATCCGTCGGCGATCGCCTTCGCCTCGATCTCGGCGTGCTGGCCTGCGCATGCCTTGCGGATCGCGCCGATGCGGGCGCTCTCGGCGGCGGCCTCGGCACGCATCTGCGCGGCGATCGAGGGGATCTCGGCGGCGGGTGCCGCGGCCTGTGCGACGTTCTCTGCTTCGGACATCGTGTGTTCCTCTTCGTTTCCTGCGGCCTCGGCCGCGATGCGTGCTTCCGTGCCGTCGTCGGCGCCAAGCGCGACGAAGCTCACCTCACCCAGTACCGACCGGCGCACGATCGACACCGGGCCGTCGAACGTCCGGCCGTTGGCGATCGCCTGCCTTCCCTTCGGGACCTGCTCCGTCTCGCTCGCGTACGCGCCGACGGACGCCTGCCACGGGAAGCCGTTCATGCCCGCCTCCACGATCTCGCGCGCCACGGGACCCGCGCCGCTCACGACGCCCGCGACCCGCAGCACGCCGTCGACGACCGACACGCCCTCGGTGTGGCCGACGATCAGCGACGGGTTGTGGTCCTTGAGGATCGGGCGCGCCTTGGCGCTCCAGCTGATCCCCGCGAGGTCGATCACCGTCGGGTGCCGCCAGCCTCGCAGCGTCATCGCGCCGCCCGTGTAGGCGTTCATCGAGAACCGCCGCAGCGCGGGCGCGCCTCCCTCGGGCACGGCCTCCGCCTGCAGCATCTCCACCGGCGCGCACAGCGCAAGCTCGGCGGCCTGTCCGTCAGTCGACCTGGTCATCGTTCTCCTCCGCGGGCTGGTCCGCGACGCTTCCCGTGTCCTGTCCCGCAGGTGCCGACGGGGCCGCCGCGATGCCGAGCTCGCGC
>JBEATZ010000298.1:0-4135 GCA_041161695.1 Planctomycetota bacterium
GTCGCGGTCGCCGCTCCGCCCGCGGTGGGCGGCACGTGCGTGCTCGAACTCGCGAGCCAGCCCGGCTACGGCCTCGCAGGTCGCTACGGCATCCTCGGCATCGGCCTCGGCCGCCTCGACCCGATGGTTGCGATCCCGCCGCTCGGCAGGCTCGGGATCGACCTCGCACTGCCCGTGGTGCAGGGCGTGGCCGCCTACGGTGCCGGCGACGGTGGGGTGCCCTTCATGATCGCCGTGCCGGCGCTGCCGCAGCTCGTGGGCGTGCGGTTGTACGTGCAGGGCCTCGTGGACGAGCTGCCCGGCGGCAGCCCGCGCTTCACCGCGCTGTGGGAGACGGTGGTGCAGTGAGGGATGGGGTGGGGGTGGGCTGAAGCCTGCGTGCCGTTGGCAGTGGGGATTCCGCCGGGGTTCCTGGGGATCGATGTTGCGAAACGTTGTGCGAACAGAAAAACGTGCTACGTTGTGTAACAGGTGGAACCGACCAAGCGCATCCTCGACATGACCCGCCGCCTCGGCGTCCTGCGTGCGCGCGACCTCGCCGCGCATGGCATCGCGCGGACCTACCTGCAGCGACTCCGTGATCGTGGGGTGCTGATCCAGGTCGGCCGCGGCCTGTACCTGCTGGCGGATGCCGAGCCCTCTGCGCAGAACGCCCTCGCCGTGGTGGCTCGCCGCGTGCCTGCCGGCGTGATCTGCCTGCTGTCTGCCCTGCAACTGCACGGACTCACGACGCAGGCGCCCTTCGAGGTCTGGGTCGCAGTGCCGACGCGCGCGCGCATCCCGAAGGTGGCGGACCTGCCCGTGCGGTTCGTCCGCATGGCGCCTGCTGCCCTCAAGGCTGGCGTGGTGCACAAGAAGATCGACGGGGTGCAGGTGCCGGTCTTCGACCTCGAGAAGACGGTCGTGGACTGCTTCCGCCACCGCACGCGGATCGGTCTCGACGTGGCACTCGAGGCCATGCGCGAGTACCTGCGGAGGCCGAGGCGCAACGTGGGCAAGCTGCTGGAGTACGGTGCAATCGACCGCGTCCGGGCGAGCATGCGCCCGTACCTGGAGGCGCTCGTCTGACCCGGCTCCCGCGAGACCTCGGGGCCTCCATCAAGGCGCGGCTGCGTGGACTCGCATCGGAGCGCGGAGAGGACGCACAGTTGCTGCTGACGCAGTTCGTCCTCGAACGTCTCCTCCACCGCCTTGCAGCATCTGCGTACGCGGGTGAGTTCCTGCTGAAGGGCGCCATGCTCTTTGCGGCGTGGACCGGAGGCCGGCATCGCGCGACGCGCGACCTCGACCTCTCGGGGCGCGGGACGTCGGAGGTGCCGCACCTCGTGCAGGTGTTCCGGGAGGTGGCCTCGCTGTCGGTCGAACCGGACGGCGTGGTGTTCGATGCCTCCAGCGTGCGCGCGGAGCGCATCCGCGAGGATCAGGTGTACGAGGGTGTCCGTGTCACCATGGTGGCAAGGCTGTCCACTGCGCGGGTGGGTGTGCAGGTGGACGTGGGATTCGGGGACGCAGTCCATCCGGCGCCCGAGGAACTCCAGTATCCATCGCTCCTCGGCCTGCCGACGCCCCGGCTTCGTGTCTATCCACGTGAGGTTGTCGTGGCCGAGAAGTTCCACGCGATGGTGTTGCTCGGCGAACTGAACAGCCGGATGAAGGACTTCTACGACATCCAAACGCTCGCGGAACGGTTTGAGTTCGCAGGCGATCGGCTTGCGGGAGCCATCGCTGCCACCTTTGCGCGAAGGGGCACTGAACTGCCGCAGGTGGAACCTGTGGCCCTGCGCCGGGAGTTCGCCAACCTGCGCGACAAGTCTGCTCAGTGGAAGGCGTTTGTGGGCCGCACGCGCCTTGTTCCCGGCGACATGACGCTCGACGAAGTCGTGTCTCGGCTGCAAGCGTTCCTCTGGCCTGTGCTCAAGGCTGCGAGCGGCCTGGCGCCGATGCCGCATTCTTGGCCGGCGGGCGGCCCATGGTCCTGAGTCGCATGGGCGACTGTCAGGCGTGCGCGTGCATTGAGATCCATCGCGTCCTGCCACCTACCGCCTGAGCACGACCGGCAGCGACATCGGACTGCGGAACGTGGTCGTCGGGCGCCAGCGCAGGTCTTCCCACCGGCAGGCCAGTTCGATCGTGCGGTACCTGCGCAGCAACTCCTCGAACATCCGGCTGGCCTCCATGCGCGCGAGCGCGGCACCCACGCAGTAGTGCACGCCGTGGCCGAAGGAGAGGTGGTGGTTGGGGGACCGCGCCACGTCGAAGCGATCGGGGTCTTCGAAGGCTTGTTCGTCGCGGTTGGCCGCAGCAAGACCCAGCGAAACAAACGTGCCGGCGTCGAGCCGCACCCCGTGCAGTTCGATCGGGCTCTCGATCCTGCGCGCGATGAACTGGGCCGGCGCGTCGTAGCGCAGCATCTCCTCGACTGCGGAAGGCAGCAGCGTGGGATCGCCGCGCAGGCGCTTCATCTGGTCCGGATGCCGGAGCAGGTGCAGCATGCCGTTGGCGAGCAGGCAGGTGGTCGTCTCCTGCCCGGCATTGACGAGGCCGATGACGTTGGCGACCAGCTCCCTGTTGTCGAGGATGCGGCCCTCGTCCTGCGCGTGCACCAGCGCCGACAGCATGCCCGGGCCGGGCGCGCGCCGCGCAGCCGCGATGAGTTCGCCGAGTCGTTGCTCCAGGCCCGCCACGGCATCCAGTGCGTGCTGGGTGCGTTCGACGATCGAGGTCGGCCAGTGGCCGATCCACGCATAGACGTCGTCCGTCCAGCGCTTCATCTGCGCTTGTTCCTCGACGGGGATGCCGAGGACCGTGAGGATGATGGTGCCCGGCAGCAGGTCGGTCAGGCGTTCGACGAGGTCCACGGGTTCGTCCGTGGGCAGGTCATCGAGGAGCCGTCCCAGGCATGCGCTGACGACCTCGGCGTACGAGGCGACGTGGCGCGGCGCAAAGGTCTGCATCACCAGCCCGCGGATGCGGGCGTGCGTGGCACCCTCGGTGAACACCAGCCGTGGGGCGAGGATGTCGTGCAGGGGCGCCGCGCGCTCGCGCTCGGCGGGCGGCAGCCGGTCCATCAAGTGGTCGATGCGGTGGTTGGTGGCGCTGCTCGAATGGAGCAGCAGGCTCACGTCGGCGTACCGCGTGGCGACCCACGTGTTGGACATCGGGTTGAGCCAGAGGGGCTGCTCCCTCCGCATCCGCGCGTAGGTGGGATGGGGATCGGCGATGATCGCGGGGTCGTGGAGGTCGAAGGCGATCCGGTGGGAGTGGTCCATGGCACGGGGCTGCAGCTCCGCGTGCAGGCATGGAATGGAACACAGGGCGCGCGCGGTCACCAGTGCAAAGTCACGTCCCCCCGTGCGCTCACCAGCCGAGGAGCCAGCCGACGAGCAGGAGCACGCCGCAACTGGCCATGGCGATGCCCAGCATCAGGCTTGCAGGGCGGTTGCGCTGCTGACTCATGCTGAAAGCTCCGAAGCAGATGAGGAACAGGCTCATCGCCACGTCGGAGATCGATTCCGTGGGCCAACTCGCCTTCGGCAGCAGGTCGAAGGTGCATGCGGCCGACGTCAGGGCAAACACGGCAGCGAGCCAGAGGAGCCACGTGGGACCCTGGGCGGCGGGAGCGGGCGTGGGTGTTTGCGTCATCGCTCGGTGGTGCTGGGTATCGAGCAGGCAGGGCTGCGGCAGCACCTTCCCGCAGCCCGGGACTGGAGCGTCGGGCGCGCAAGGTCACAAGGACCAAGTCACCGCGGAGCGTAGGCGAGCGCCTCGGTCACGGTGGCGAAGTACACGTCGACGGTGTCCGTGATGTCGCGGCCGTAGCCGCCGCCCATGACGGTCACCACGGGCAGGCCGCGGCGCGCGCAGGCAGCGAGCACCATGCGGTCGCGCTGGGCGAGGCCCTGCTTGGTGAGGGCGAGGCGGCCGAGGCGGTCGCCACCGAAGGGATCGGCTCCCGCGAGGTGGTAGACGAGCTGCGGCGTGCAGCGCGCGAAGCTCTCGTCGAGGCCGCGCGCGAGCGCCTGCAGGTAGTCGTCGTCGCCGGTGCCCGAGGACAGCGCGAGGTCGAGGTCGCTGCGTTCCTTCTGGCCGGGAAAGTTCTCGGCGCCGTGGATGGAGAAGGTGAACACGCTCGCGT
>JBEATZ010000351.1:0-10694 GCA_041161695.1 Planctomycetota bacterium
GGCACCCGAGACTCCGGTCGAGATGCCGCGTGCAGAAGACGAGGTGGCTGCGTCGGTCGAGGTCGCGCTCGAGACCGCAGCCGAGGTCTCTGCAGAGCCGCAGCTCGCACCCGAGTTCGTCGCGCCTGAGCCTGCTGCGGCCGATGCCGTTGCGGAGCCGGTCGCGAGCGAGGTCGTCGACGTGCCGGTTGCGCCCTCGGACGATGGCGTGGGCGCCTTCGCCCAGGCAGAGGGCGTGATCGCGGAGGAGATCGGCCGCGCGCCGGACGAGGTGCGCCAGCAGGCCGAGGAGCCGCTGTCCGAGCCGGAAGGCGCGTTCGTGGATGCGTCCACCGAGGTCGTCGAGGAGACGATCTCGGAAGACGATGTGGCCCGCGAACTCGTGGTCGGCGAGGCGGAGGAAGCCGTGGTTCCCGCCGAGGCGCAGGCTGCGTTCGACGAGGCGGTGCCCGATTCCGAGGCGACCGCAGCCGCAGACGCTGCCGTGGCGCCGGCCGAACCCCGTGCCGGCTCCGAGGTCGCTGACGACGTGCCGCCCGAGCCGGAGCCGCAACCCGAGGTCGTCGATGCGTCTGCCTTCGAGGCGGAGCCCGCAGGGGACCTGGCGGAGGAGCCCGAGGCCGCGGCATCCGCCGAGGTCGAGGAGCCCGTGGTCGAGATCCCGCGCCCCGAAGAGGACGCGCCCCGGCAGGGTTCGCTCTTCGGCCTGAAGCGCGGCGACGACCCGCTGGTGGCGGAGGCCATCGACCTCATCCAGCAGTCCGGTCGCGCCAGTGCCTCGTTCCTGCAGCGCAAGCTGCGGGTCGACTTCGGCACCGCGAGCCAGCTCTTGCTCATCCTCGCAGAACGCGGCGTCATCGAACTGGATGCCGACCAGTCCCAGGGCCGGCTGCTCCGCTGAGCCGCGCGGCCCGCGACTCTCCACAGTTCTGGAATGTTGCCCACACGGGCATTGCTTGCACCCATGGGCTCCTCGGGTAAGGGAGGAGCCCCGGAACTCCAGCAGCCATGGTCGAAGCGCAGAAGATCGCAGCCGACGGGAAGATGATCCCGCAGAACCTCGAAGCCGAGCGCTCGGTGCTCGGCGCGCTGCTCCTCCATGCCGACGCGGTGGCCGACGTGTCCTTCCTCCAGCCGGAGGACTTCTACCTCCACCGGCACCAGCTGATCTTCGGGGCGGTGTTGTCCTGCTACAACACGCGCAACACGACCGACCCGATCGCGGTGGAGGAGGACCTGTCCCGCAAGGGCGTCCTGCAGGAGGCCGGTGGCCGCGAGATCCTGCTCGACCTCATGGAGTCGGTGGTCTCCGCGGCAGGCGTGGTGTACCACGCGGAGATCGTACGCGAGAAGTCGGTGCTGCGTCGCCTGCTCGGGACGTGCCACGAGATCGCGCGGATGAGCTACGAGAACCAGATGGAGGCGAAGGACCTCCTCGACGAAGCCGAGCGGCAGATCATGGAGATCGCCCGCGTCGACAAGTCGGGCGAGACCCAGTCCATCGGCGACGTGCTGCAGCGCACGATCGATCGCATCGAGCGGTTGCGCGAGCGCGATGGCCGCATCACCGGGCTCGGCACCGACTTCTACGACCTCGACGACATGACCGGCGGCCTGCAGCCCGGCGAGCTCATCATCGTCGCGGCGCGTCCGTCGATGGGCAAGACGACCTTCACGCTCAACCTCACCGAGCGCGTTGCGAGCACCGGCAACGGCATCGCCTTCTTCAGCCTCGAAATGTCGGCGCAGCAGGTGGTGCAGAACATGCTGTGCTGCCGCGCGCAGATCGACGGCCAGGCGATGCGCAAGGGGCGCATCACCGACCTCCAGTACAAGCGGATGGTGGAGGAGGCCGATCGTCTCTACCAGCAGCCGATCTTCATCGACGACACCCCCGGACTCACCATCACGCAGCTGCGCGCGAAGTGCCGCCGCCTGAAGCAGAAGCACAACATCCAGATGATCGCCATCGACTACCTCCAGCTCATGTCGGGCGGGGCGCGCGTCGAGAGCCGTCAGCAGGAGATCAGCGCCATCAGCCGAGGTCTCAAGGGCATCGCGCGCGAACTCGAGGTGCCCGTGATCGCGCTGTCGCAGCTCAACCGCGACGTCGAGAACCGCGACGACCATCGTCCGCGCATGAGCGACCTCCGCGAGTCGGGTGCCATCGAGCAGGATGCCGACGTGATCATGCTGTTGCACCGCGACGAGTACTACAAGCCGACCGAGGCCAATGCCGGCCTCGCGCAGATCATCATCGCCAAGCAGCGAAACGGGCCCACGGGCGAAGTGACCCTGCGCTTCTTCAAAGAGTACATGCGTTTTGAGAACTACACCCGCAGGGCCGAGCCGATGCAGTAGCGGCTGGCGCTGCGCGGTGCGCGCAGCCGCCTTCGCGCTCGCGCTGGTCCATGGGTTGCAGGCCCGTGGCCAGGATCCCGTCGGTCCCGTGGCCCCAGCGGCCCCGGCGCCGCAGGACCCTGCACCGCTGTTGCAGGACCCAGCCATCGACCCGTCGGTGCAGCGGCTCGAGAACCGCATCGTGCGCGAAGTCCGCGTCGACCGCGTGGAGGGCCAGCGGCTCGTGCCCGCGCCGGAGGCCCTGCGCGACAGCGTGCTGCGCAACCTGACCACGCGCGCAGGCCAGCCGTTGCAGGTCGCGCGCGTGACCGCCGACCTCAATGCGCTCTGGAACGAGCGGCGCCTCGTCGCGAGCTTCCTCGCGCAGGAGGACGGCGACCAGGTGGTGGTGCGCATCGCGCTGCTGCGCGAGGACCGTACCTACGAGCGGGTGAAGTTCTCTGGTCTCAAGCACCTGGCCGAGGGCGAGGCCCGCGAACTGCTCGGCATCGATGCCGACCGCCGGGTCACGAGTTCCGAGGCCGTTGCCATGCGCAACGTGCTGCTCGCCCGGTACCGGCGCGACGGCTATCCCTTCGCCTCCGTCTCGCTGCGGGAGGGCAGTCCCGATGGTGTGGAGACCGCCGAGGTGGTCCGCCCCGAACTCACCTTCGCGGTCGACGAGGGCGAGAAGGTGACGGTCCGCACCATGCGGTTCCGCGGCAACAAATCGTTCCCGGCGTGGCCGAACCTCGGCATCCTCGGCGCCGACGACTACCTCACCCGGGACTCGAAGATCGCGAGCGACCCGCGCTGGGGCCTGATCCGCGGCGAGGCCTTCAGCCGCGAGGTCCTCGAGGAGGACCTCGACAAGCTGCGGCTCTTCTACCGCGGGCAGGGGTTCCTCGACGCGGTCGTGGAACTGGCCGAGGTGAAGTTCCTACCCGGCAACCGCGAGGTCGACCTCGACATCGTGGTGGTGGAGGGACCGCGGTACCGCATCCGCAGCGTCAAGGTGCAGCACGTCGACGCCAATGGCACCGAGGTGCCCCTCGCCCTCGTGCGCTACCCGGCCGGCGAGTTCGAGTCCGAGCTGAGGATCGCCACCGGCTCCTTCTACGACCAGCAGGCGATCCGGCGCGCAATGCGCGCCATCCAGGACTTCTACGGCAAGCGCGGCCACCCGGCGCGCGGCTTCTACAGCGTGCAGGTGCAGGACTCCTTCTACGTGCTCGGGCGCTGGCCGCTCGAGAGCTATGTCGAGGGCGAGCAGGTGGATCTCACCTTCCGCATCGTCGAGGGAACGCCCAAGGACCTGCGCGACGTGGTGATCCGCGGCAACGACAGCACCCGCGACAAGGTCATCCGCCGCAAGGTGTACGTGCTGCCGGGGGAGCGCATCGACATGACCAAGGTCGACCGCTCGCTCCGCTACCTCGAACAGACGCGGTTCTTCCAGGATCCCGTGACGCTTGCCGGTCCCCAGTTCGAGTTGCTGCCCGTGCCCGGCCGGACCGACCAACTCGACCTCGCCATCGACGTCACCGAGGGCGAGACCGGCGAACTGCGCTGGGGCGTGGGCATCAGCACCGGGTCGGGTGCATCGCTCACCTTCCAGTTCACCAAGCGCAACTTCGACCTGTGGAACCCGCCTACCTCGTGGGACCCGGTCACGGCGTTCGAGGAACTGGTGGGCAACAAGGCGTTCCACGGCGGCGGGCAGACCCTCGACCTGCTCCTCGCACCCGGTACCGAGGTCAGCCAGGCGCAGATCGGGTTCACCGAGCCCGACCTGTTCGGCCAGCACTTCGACACGATCGAGCTGCGGGTGAACGGCAAGAAGCGCATCCGGCGGTTCCGCGGGTACACCACGGACACCCTTGGCGCCGACCTCGGCCTGTCCCGCAACTTCACCGAGGAGTTCAGCTCCGGCGTGAGCTTCCGCCAGGAGACGACGGAGGTCTACGACATCCGGGCCGACGCTCCGCTCATCGTCTACGACGCAGAGGGCCAGACCGAGATGCGCGGTCCCAGGCTCTCGAGCCGCTACCGCGACCTCGACAACCTGCGCCTGCCCAGCTCCGGCATCGACCTGAACGGTTCCTTCGAGGTCCTCGGCGGTCCCTTCGGCGCCGAGGTGGACCTGGCGAAGGTCGTGTTCGCGATGCATGCGTACGCACCGCTCTTCGAGAACGACCGCGGCCAGCGCCACGTGCTGCACCTGGAGACGAGCTTCGGCGCGGCGCAGGCCTTCGACAACGACGACCAGGTCTTCCTCACCGAGCGGTTCTACCTCGGCGGCGCGAACCTGCGCGGTTTCGACTTCCGCGGCGCGGGCCCGAGCCAGTTCGGCCAGCCGGTGGGCGGCGAGGCGCTGTTCACCACCTCCCTCGAGTACTTCGTCCCGCTCGTCACCACGCGTCTCGAGCGCGAGGTGCGGGACCGGGAGATCGTCCGCGGCCTGTTGTTCACCGACTTCGGCCTGCTGGGTCTCGGGCTCGACGACCCGACCTTCGAGGAACCCCGGTTGAGCGTGGGCGTGGGCGTGCGCATCGAACTGCCGGTGCTGGAGATCCCCATCGCCATCGACCTCGGCTGGCCCGTGCTCTACGAGGAATCGGACGACCGGCAGGTGCTCTGGTTCACCCTGTCCCGCTGATCCCGTCCCGGTCTGGCCTCCCGGCGCGGCATCCCCTAACCTGCCCGCCCCATGAAGTGCCCATGCCCGAGCGGCAAGGATTTCGCCGCCTGCTGTGAACCGATCATCCGCGGCGCGCGCAAGGCTGCGACTGCCGAGGAACTCATGCGCTCCCGCTACAGCGCCTACGCCCTGGGCGAGGTCGACTGGATCGTCGACAGCCAGTGCGAGGAGGGGCGCCAGATCGTGGACCGCGAGGCAACGGCCCAGTGGTCGAAACAGAGCACCTGGCGCGGCATGGAGGTCCTGACCACCCAGGAGGGCGGTCCCGAGGACGAACAGGGCCTCGTGGAGTTCAAGGCCCACTACACGGTGAACGGCGAGGACATCACGCACCATGAGGTGGCCCACTTCCGCCGGGAGGACGGCAACTGGGTGTTCGTGGACGGCATCGAGGTGAAGCCCCGCCCGTTCAAGCGGTCGACCGCCAAGGTGGGGGCCAACGATCCCTGCCCTTGCAACAGCGGCAAAAAGTACAAGAAGTGCTGTGGCCGTCCGGGCGCCTGAGCGCTGGACGGAGGATCCCATCTCACCACCAGCCATGCGCACCCTCCTCCTCACCGTTCCCCTCCTGGTCCTCGCCGCCTGCGGCAGCAGCCATCCCCTCGCCGGCCACTGGCACGAGCAGAGGCAGGACGGCATCTCCCTGAACTTCGACGACAAGTCGGACAAGTTCCTCGGCCACGGCCACGGCACCGACCACTCCTCCCACGACCACCTGCGCGGCACCTACCGCCTCGAAGGGGCGGCCCTCGAGATCCAGGGCAGTTGGGACGGCACCGGCGAGGCGGTGCACTGGAAGGGCACCCTGAACGGGGGCCAGATCGAGTTCCGGCCCGCGGACAAGCCCGATTTCAGCCCGGTCCGCTTCGTCCGCCGCTGACACCCGCGGGAATCCTCGGGATCCGGCCCTGTGACCGGGCCGAGGCCCGGTCTATCCTTCCGCGGCCACAGCCAAGCCATGAGCGCCACCTCGCCCCACTCCGAGTGCGTCACCCACGGCATCCGCATCCGCGCGGCCGCGCAGTACCTGCCGCGCGAGTCGGATCCGGATGCACCGCGCCACGTGTATGCCTACCGCATCACGATGACGAACGAGGGCACCGAGCGGGCGCGGCTGCGCTCCCGCCACTGGGTGATCCTCGACAGCGAGAACCGGCGCGAGGACGTGCGCGGTCCCGGGGTCGTGGGGGAGTATCCCGACCTCGCCCCGGGTGAGAGCTACAGCTACGTGAGCTACTGCCCGCTCGCCACGGCGTGGGGCACGATGGAGGGTTCGTACACCTTCGAGCGGGAGGACGGCACGCGCTTCCAGGTGCGCGTGGCGCGTTTCTTCCTCGTGCCCTCGGCCCCGCCGCTCACCGTCGAGGCTGCAGCGCGCTGAAGGGCTGTCGCCCGCTGGGGCGCGCGTCTGCGTTGCTTGCTGGCCCGCAACCGTGAGGCTACGGTCCTTGCGTGCGCCCCATCCCCCTCGGCAACGCGGCTCTCGACCTCCCGACCCTCGTCGCCCTCGGCCGCAGCGGCAGCCGCGTCGCCCTCGGACCGAAGGCGCGCAAGGCCGTGGCGAACAGCCGGAAGGTGGTCGACCGGGCCGTTGCCTCGGGCGCGACCATGTACGGGATCAACACGGGCTTCGGCAAGCTGGCCCACGTCCGCATCGAGCAGGACAAGCTGGCCCTGTTGCAGCGCAACCTGCTCCTCAGCCATGCCACCGGCGTGGGCGAGCCGCTACCCGTCGAGACCAGCCGGCTCGCGTTCGCCCTGCGCATCCACAACCTCGCCATGGGTTACTCCGGCGTGCGGCTCGCGCTGCTCGAGCGCATGGTGGCGCTGTTCAACGCCGACCTCGTGCCGGTGATCCCGAGCCAGGGCTCGGTGGGCGCATCCGGTGACCTCGCTCCGCTCGCCCACATGGCCCTGCCCCTCATCGGCCACGGCGAAGTGCACCACGGAACGAAGGTGATCTCGGGCGCGCAGGCGCTGAAGCGACTCGGCGCGGCGCCCCTCGACCTCCAGGAGAAGGAGGGGCTCGCCCTCATCAACGGCACCCAGATCATGACGGCCATCGGCCTGCTGGCGGTCGACCGCGCGCTCACCCTGGCGCGCGCCGCGGATGTTGCCTGCGCGATGACTGTCGAGGCCCTGCGCGGCAGCCAGCGCCCCTTCGAGGACCGGATCCATCGCATCCGTCCGCAGCGCGGGCAGCGGCTCACGGCAGCCAACCTGCGCGCGCTGCTGGCGGGCTCGGAGGTCATGGCGTCGCACGCCAACTGCGCCAAGGTGCAGGACGCCTACTCGCTGCGCTGCGCCCCACAGGTCCACGGCGCCGCCAAGGACGGCATCGAGTACGCGCGCAACGTGCTGGTCACGGAGGCCAACTCGGTGACCGACAACCCGCTCGTGTTCCCCGAGGGCGACGTGGTGTCTGGCGGCAACTTCCACGGCCAGCCGGTGAGCCAGGCGCTCGACTTCCTCACCATCGCCGTCGCGACACTCGCCAACATCAGCGAGCGGCGCATCGAGCAGATGGTCAACCCGGACATCAGCGGCTTGCCGCCCTTCCTTGCCCGCGACCCGGGCGTCGAGAGCGGGTTCATGATCCCGCAGGTGGTGGCCGCGTCCCTTGCCTCGGAGAACAAGTCCCTCGCGCACCCGGCCTCGGTGGACACCATCCCCACCTCCGCCAACCGCGAGGACCACGTGTCCATGGGCGTGACGGCTGCGCGTCATGCCGAACGCGTGGTGCGCAACACCGCCAAGGTGCTGGGGATCGAGGTGTTGTGCGCCGCGCAGGGCCTCGACCTCGGCGAGCCGTTGCGTCCCGGCGCCGGCGTCCAGGCGGCCTACCGCACCCTGCGCAAGCGCGTGCCGAGCCTGACCAAGGACCGCTACCTCGCCCCGGACCTGGCCACGGCCGAGGAACTGGTCCTCGACGGCAGCCTGGTGGGGGCCGCCTCGAAGGCCGCGGGCGAACTGGCCGTGTGACCGCCGGATGCCCGCCGGCGACGGGCTGCCGGGCGTCACCGAGGTTGCCTTGTCGCCCCTGCTGGTCCATTCTGCGTGGATGCTGACTGCACTCCATGCTCCCCGCGGCAAGACGCTGACCTGCGCGAACTGGCAGATCGAAGCCGCCTACCGGATGGTCCAGAACAACCTCGACCCGGCAGTGGCCGAGGATCCGGCCAACCTGATCGTGTACGGCGGCTCGGGCAAGGCAGCGCGCAACCACGAGGCTCTCGAGGGCATCCTGCGCACCCTGCGCCGCCTGCAGCCGGACGAGACCATGCTCGTGCAGTCGGGCAAGTGCGTGGGCGTGTTCCGCACGCACGCCGATGCCCCGCGCGTGCTGCTCGCCAACTCCAACCTGGTGGGTGACTGGGCCAACTGGACCGAGTTCCGCAGGCTCGAGGCGCTCGGCCTGATCATGTACGGCCAGATGACGGCCGGCTCGTGGATCTACATCGGCAGCCAGGGCATCGTCCAGGGCACCTACGAGACGTTCGTTGCGGCCGCCAACAAGCACTTCGGCGGCAGCCTGCGCGGCAAGCTGGCGGTGACCTCGGGACTCGGCGGCATGGGCGGCGCCCAGCCGCTTGCCATCACGCTCGCGGGCGGCACCTGTCTTGCCGCAGACGTCGACCGCCAGCGCATCGAGAAGCGCATCGAGACGCGCTACATCGACGAGATCATCGACGACCCGAAGCTCGCCTTGAAGGCAGCGCTGGACCGCAAGGCGCGCGGCGATGCTTGGTCGATCGGCGTCACCTGCAATGCCACCGAACTGCTCCGGGTGATCCGCGACAGCGGCGTGGTGCCGGACCTGCTCACCGACCAGACGTCGGCACACGACATGCTCAACGGCTACGTGCCGGACGGCATGCCGCTCGAGTCCGCGAAGGCGCTGCGCGAGTCGGATCCCAAGGAGTACCTGCGCCGGTCGCGCGAGACCTGTGCACGGCACGTGGCGCTCATGCTCGACCTGCAGGAGCGCGGCGCCATCACCTTCGACTACGGCAACAACATCCGCACCGAGGCGCGCGATGCCGGCGTGGCAGAGGCCTTCCGCATCCCGGGGTTCATCCCCGAGTACATCCGCCCGCAGTTCTGTGAGGGCCGTGGCCCGTTCCGCTGGGTTGCCCTGAGCGGCGACCCGGCCGACATCGCGCGCACCGACCGGCTCGCCCTGGAGATGTTCCCGAACGACAAGCCGCTGCGGACCTGGATCGAGAAGGCGCGCGAGCGCATCGCCTTCCAGGGGCTGCCGGCACGCATCTGCTGGCTCGGCTACGGCGAGCGGGCCAGGTTCGGCGTGGCCGTGAACGAACTCGTGAAGAAGGGCGAGATCAGTGCGCCCATCGTGTTCGGCCGCGACCACCTCGACTGCGGCTCGGTGGCATCTCCCTACCGCGAGACGGAGGCCATGCTCGATGGCTCCGATGCCATCGCCGACTGGCCGCTGCTCAATGCCATGCTGAACGTGGCATCGGGGGCCACGTGGGTGTCGCTGCACCACGGCGGCGGTGTCGGCATCGGCAAGTCGATCCACTCGGGCCAGGTCACGGTTGCCGATGGCACCGATGCCGCGGGAGCAAGGCTGCAGCGCGTGCTCACCTGCGACCCCGGCACGGGCGTCATCCGCCACGCGGATGCGGGCTACGAGAAGGCCCGCCGCATCGCGGCCGAGCGCGGCGTCGACCTCGGCGGCTGAGGCGGGAAGAACCGCTGCCTCGGGACCGTCCGATGGTGGCGGAGCCGAAGCCTCGCGTGGGCCGAGGTTTCGGCCCGTTCGGCACCAGTCCGGGTAGGCTGTGCGCCGAAGAGGATCCGACCGAGCGATGTTCCGTACCCCGAAGAACCAAGGCCCCGAGGGAGCCGTCGACCCGAACGACGAGATGCTCGTCATCGTCGACCGGTCGGTGAATCCCTACCTGTTCCTCTACCACGAACCGGCAGGCTTCCGCGCCGAGCAGGTGCGGTCGGTGCGCAACAAGCTGGTGGCGCTCAATCCCGACGGCGAGCCCAAGACGCTTGCGATCGTGTCCGCGATGCGCGGCGAGGGAAAGACCTCGACGGCCGTCAACCTCGCGATGGCGCTCGCCGAACTCGAGCGCACCGAGGTGGTGCTCGTGGATGCCGACATGCGCAGGCCCGGCATCGCATCGTTCCTCAACCTCGAGGAGACGATGGGGCTGTCCGACGTGCTCCAGGGCAAGACCACCATCGAGCGCGTCATCCATCCTGCCGGCTTCCGCAACCTGGCCGTGGTCACGGCAGGGACGCGCGTACCCAACCCGGCGGAGATCCTCGGCGCATCGCGCCTCGAGCAACTGCTCAGCCGCCTCAAGGAAACCTACGACTACGTGGTCATCGACACCCCGCCCGTGCTCGCCTGCACGGATGCGAGCGTGGTGGCCGCTCGCGCGGACGGCACCGTTCTCGTCGTGCGCATGGAGAAGAGCAACAAGTCGCTCGTGCGCCAGGCGCTGCGCGGCCTGAAGGAGACCGGTGCCAACGTGATCGGCAGCTTCGCGACCGAACTGCGAGGCTCGGATCCGGAGGCCGACGAGCGCCTCTCGTACGACTTCGAGTCGGAGGACTGACCGGCGATGGCTGGCCTTCGTGAGACGATGCGTGAGGCAGTGCGCAAGCTCGCGTA
>JBEATZ010000369.1:0-3601 GCA_041161695.1 Planctomycetota bacterium
CCACCGCATGGGGCTCCCCCAGCGAGGCTCCCAGCTGCCAGCCGCTCGCGAACACCGGCGGCTGCGGCTCCGGCAGCGGGCCGGATGCCGGGTCGCGCGGCGCACCTGCAGCGACCCACCGCTGGATCGCATCGACTTCGTGCGGCTGGAGCCGCCGGTCGCCCTCGAAGTCGCCGTGCGTGGGCAGCCACGGCGGCATGTAACCCGTGGCCACGACGCGACCGACCATCGGCGCGCGCTTCGCCACGTCCTCGAAGTCCCGCAGCACGAAGGGCGCTGGCTGGCCCTCGCGGTGGCAGGGCGTGCAGGAGCGGTGCACGATGCGGGCGATACCGCCGCTCCACGTGGCAGCAGGGTCGGTGCCGCCCGAACAGGCGGCAGCGACCATCGCAGGCAGCAGCAGGACAACGCACGCGCGCGCCATGCGCGCATGCTAAGCGCCTGCCGCACCCACGCTCAGCGCTTCTTCGCCGCCTTCACCACCGGCTTGCGCGCGGCGGCATTGCGCTCGTGGATGGCGACCTGCGCCGCGGCGAGCCTGGCGATGGGGATGCGGAACGGCGAGCACGAGACGTAGTCGAGTCCGATCTCGTGGCAGAAGGCGATCGAGCGCGGGTCGCCGCCGTGCTCGCCGCAGATGCCGAGGTCGATGTCGGGGCGCGTGACGCTGGCCTTCTCGATCGCCATCTTCATGAGCTGGCCGACGCCATCGCGATCGATCGTGGCGAACGGGTTGTCCTTCAGGATGCCCTTCTGCAGGTACTCGGTCAGGAAGCCCGTCTCCGCGTCGTCGCGCGAGATGCCGAACGTCGTCTGCGTCAGGTCGTTGGTGCCGAACGAGAAGAACTCGGCGAACTCGGCGATGCGATCCGCGACCAAGGCAGCACGCGGGATCTCGATCATCGTGCCGAACTGGTACGGGATCCTTCGGCCCTTCTCCTTCATCACCGCCTTGGCCTCCTCGACCAGGATCTCGCGCTCCACCTGCAGTTCTTCTGCCGTGGTGGTCAGCGGGATCATCACCTTGGGCATCACCTTGACGCCCTTGGCCGCGCAGTCGCATGCCGCCTCGAAGATCGCACGCACCTGCATGCGGACGAGGTCGGGCATGTGGATGCCGAGGCGCACGCCGCGCAGGCCCAGCATCGGGTTCTCCTCGCGCAGCTCGTCGACCTTGCCGAGCATGCGCTTGTGCTCGGCGAGGTCGTCCTTCATGGCCTTGGAGCCATGGTCCTTGTCGAGGGCGATGCGCACCTCGAGCTCACGCGTCTCGCCCAGCAGCTTGTCGTGGTTGGGCAGGAACTCGTGCAGCGGCGGGTCGATCAGGCGGATCGTCACCGGCAAGCCGTCCATGGCCGTGAACAACCCGGCGAAGTCGCTGCGCTGCATGGGCAGCAGCTTGGCGAGGTGCTGGACGCGCTCGGCCTCGTCCTTCGCGAGGATCATCGCCTGCACGATGGGCAGGCGTTCCGACTCGAAGAACATGTGCTCGGTGCGGCACAAGCCGATGCCCTCTGCCCCGAACCTGCGGGCGCGCTCGGCATCGCGCGGATAGTCGGCATTGGCCCAGACGCCGAGGCGGCGCTCCGCATCGGCCCAGCCCAGCAGCTGCAGCAGGTGCGGGTCGGCCACGTCGGGGACGACGGTCTCGAGCTTGCCGCGGAACACCTCACCCGAGGCGCCGTCGATCGACAGCCACTCGCCTTCCTCGACCACGAGGCCGCCCGGGCCGCGCAGGCAACGGTTGGCGAAGTCGACGTCGAGCGAGAGCACGCCCACCACCGCGGGCTTGCCGAACTGGCGCGCGACCAGCGCAGCATGGCTCGTCCTGCCGCCACGGCAGGTCACCACGCCCTCGGCGGCGAGGATGCCGTGCACGTCGTCGGGCTTGGTCTCGGGGCGCACGAGGATCACGCGCTTCTTGTCCTTCCGGGCCCACGACTCGGCGGTGTCGGCATCGAGCGCAACCTGGCCGATGGCGGCGCCGGGCGAGACGTTGAGTCCGCTCGCCACCAGCTGGCCCGCGGCCTTGGCTGCCGCGCGCGCCTTGGCGTCGAACTGCGGGTGCAGGAAGTAGTCGACGTGCTCGGTGCCGACGCGCAGCAGCGCCTCGGACCGGCTGATCTTCTTCTCGTTGGCGAGGTCGACGGCGATGCGGATGGCTGCCTGCGCCGTGCGCTTCGCATTGCGCGTCTGCAGCATCCACAGCTTGCCCTGTTCGATGGTGAACTCGATGTCCTGCACCTCGCGGTGGTGGTCCTCGAGCTTCCTGGCGATGCGCTGCAGCTCCTTCCACTGCTTCGGCAGCAGCTTGCCCATCTGGGCCACGGGCAGCGTGGTGCGGGTGCCCGACACCACGTCCTCGCCCTGCGCGTTGAGCAGGAAGTCACCCTCGATCTCCTTCTCGCCCGTGCTGACGTTGCGGGTCGTGGCGACGCCGGTACCGGAGTCGCTGCCGAGGTTGCCGAACACCATGGCCACGACGTTGACGGCGGTGCCGAGGTCGTGAGGGATGCCTGCTGCATTGCGGTAGTCCCGCGCGCGCTTGCCGTTCCACGAGCGGAACACGGCCATCACCGCGAGGCGCAGCTGCTCGATCGGGTCGGTGGGGAACGCGGTGCCGGACTGCGCCTTGACGACCTCGCGGAAGCGCGCGGTCAGCCCGCGCAGCACGGCTGCCGGCAGTTCGCTGTCGCTGGTCACGGCGTGGTCCTTGCGCGCCTTCGCCAGCAGGTGCTCGAAGTGCTCGTCGGCGACGCCCAGCACCACGCGCCCGTACATCTGCACGAGGCGTCGGTATGCGTCCCAGGCGAACCGCTCGTCGCCGCTGAGCTTCGCCATCGCCTCGGCGACGGCATCGTTCATGCCGATGTTGAGGACCGTGTCCATCATGCCCGGCATCGAGAACTTGGCGCCCGACCGGCAGGAGACGAGCAGCGGCTTGCGCGGGTCGCCGAACTTCGTGCCCATCGCGCGCTCGGTGGCGGCGAGTGCCGCGAGCACCTGCTCCCACATGCCGGCAGGGAACTTCCCGCCGGCGGCGAGGAACGCATTGCACGCGGCCGTGGTGACGACGAAGCCGGGGGGCACCGGCAGCCCGAGGCGCGTCATCTCGGCGAGGTTGGCACCCTTGCCGCCGAGCAGTGCCTTGAGGCCCTCGAAGTCACCAGCGGCCTTCAGTGCCTTTTGGATCTCGTCGAAGCGGTAGACGTGCTGGACGGCCTTGCCGCCGCCCTTGCGGACGAGGATCGGCAACGGCGTGCCCTTGCGGGCTGCGGTGCGCGTGCGGGGCGGGACGGCGAGGGATGCTGCAGGTGTCATGGCTGGCCTTGGTCTTTGGCCCGCGGCAAAGGTGCGCAGGCGAGGAAGGTCCCGATGTTCCCGGGGAAGGCTTCCCGAGGTGATGCGCACTACGGGGTAGTCGGGCGACACCTTGGGGGTGCCTCCACGGTGCGGCTTGGTCCGCACCGAGGCTCGACCCCGGGTCCTGCCGAGGTATCCTGCCCGCCCTTTCCGGCACCCACACCTTGAGCGAACTCCAGAGCCACCTGCGCGCCCGCGCCCTCGAAACCCTCGAAGGCCTCGGCATCCCCCCCGAACA
>JBEATZ010000378.1:0-4042 GCA_041161695.1 Planctomycetota bacterium
GCCTCGGGGTTGTCACGGAGTACCTTGATGTCGAGCACGATCAGCCTTTCCTCAGGTCGAAGCGGCGGAGTCTAGCGAGGGCACGAACGGGGACCAGCATGCGCGTCGGGTCACAAGAACGCCCGTCGGTCACTGGAAGGAACTGTCCAGCTTGCCGAACAGCGCATGCTTCTTGATCGACAACCCGATCTTGGCATCGGGGAACGGCGGCTTCACCTTGAGGGTGAGCGAACCACCCTTGGCGCCCTCGGGCATGGGGAACAGCGCCACGAAGCGGCCGATCTTCGGGACCTCGCGTGCAGCCGCACCGAGGAACTCGGGGTCCTCCATGCGCACGAACTTGCCGATCACCTTGGCGCCCTTGCCGTCCGCGGCCTTTGCGGCAAGGACCTCGGGGATCAGGGTCATGCCGTGGAACTCGACGATCGAGGCCCCCGCGCGGTCCTTGACGTGGATGCGCGTGGCGTCGATGGCGACCTCGCTGTCGGTGCCGCCCTTGGTGAACACGAGCGCGAATGGCGCCCCCATCTTGAGTTCGAAGGTCTTGCCGGCCTCGACGGTGAAGGCCTCCATGGCGCCCTGGAAGATGTTGGCCGACTGCGCCTTGGCGCCCTTGCCCTGGAGGATGCGGCCGACGCACACCACGTACTCGCCCGCGGGCACGTCCACTTCCTTGCCGCCGGCCACGTCGAAGAACGCGGTGCGGAAGTCGCCGCGGCCCTGGATGACCAGTTGCACGGGCGCCGTGGGCTTGGGCCCGGCCCAGTTGAGCTTCACCTTGCCGGTCTTGAAGTACTCGGGGTTGAGCGGCCGGAACGAGGACTTGCCCTCGCCGCTGGCCTTCTGGTGCCACCATGCATCGCCCAGCTTGACGAACTCGCTGTACGGCACGCGTGCACCCTTGCCCACGCGCATCGAGTCCATGAGGGGGACGGCAATGCCGTCCGGGTTGCCGGCCGCGTGCGACTTGAAGTCGCCGGCGAACGGGTCGCCGTCCATGGGCGTGCCGTTGCAGTTGTCGTCGTAGTAGGTGACCTGCTCGGTGCCGTGGGTCACGCTCCAGCTCGCGGCGCTGCGGTAGAAGATGGGCGTGAACTCGGGCGTGGGCATCAGGTTGACGTCCATCTCACCCACCCGCTCCTTGTCGGAGCCGGTCCAGAACCACATCGCGTACGGCGACTTCTTGGCCTTGTCGACGAAGAAGCTCGTGACCTTGGGCTTGTTGCCTGCGTCGATCTCGTACTGAAGGGCCTTGTCGGCAACCTCGGGGGTCACCGCGAACTTGCTGCCGCTCACCTGCACCACGTGCAGCGGCTTGCTGCGGAACCACGCGAGCAGCGGCTGCGTGTCGGCCGTGGTGACCTGCGCCTCCCACCAGAACTGGGGCAACGCGCCGCCCTTGATGCAGTAGTCCAGCTCCTCGACGTTCTGCAGCGCGGCGAAGGCCAGGTCGTGCACCTCCTCCTTGGCGCCCGGCATGACGAGGGCATCGATGCCCTTCGTGTTGTCCCCGTACCCCTCGTTCTTGCGCTTCTCGCCGGCAGCCTCGTCGGCCGCGATGCGCTCCTTCTCGGCCTTGATGATGGCCTTGTTGCGCGGGTAGTGCTCGTCCTGCGTCCAGCCCCAGGCATCGCGTGCAGCCACGAACTGCTCGAGGGCGAAGACCGAGTCCCTGCGCTCCTCGAGGGTCTTCTCGGGCATCTGCGTGTAGATGATCGAAACCAGCACCCAGGCCTCGGCCGCGTCGACCTTGTGGCTGGTCTCCTCCATGGCCTTGGCCACGCTGATGGTGCTGTCGCGCGCCACCTCGAAGTCCTTGCGCTGCTTCGACTCGGTCGCCACCGAGAGGATCGAGTAGCACTTGTCGAGCGCGTTGCGCGCCTTGACGTAGGCCTGGTAGCTCTTCTGGTCCTGGCTGTCGACCCAGCGATCGATGCGCTCGAGGGCCGTCGAGCCGTCGAGGGCCCGCTTCCACGCCGCAGCGATGGCGTCCACCTGCGGCTTCACGTCCTGCTTGCCGCCCCACAGCTCGATGCGGAGGTTCTGGAAGTGGCGCATGGCCTGCTGCGGCGCCGCCTTCACCGCCTTGTCCATGCCCTTCTCGTCGTTGAACTGCAGGGCCTTGCCGAAGTCGGTGAGGAACTTGTTCATCGCCGCGTCCTGTGCGGACACGGCAGGAAGGAGCAGGGTGAAGGCGAACAGCAGGTATCGCAGCATGGGGTGCCTCCGGGGCAGTGGCAGCTTATCCAGCGCGCACTGCAGAGGCACGCGCGCGGGTCAGCGGTCGCGGCGGCGCTTGCTCGCCGACTCGAGGAACCGGCGCTCTGCGGCCGTGAGCGAGCCGAGGCCCTTCTCGTGCACCTTGGCCAGCAACTCGTCGAGGCGCTGCTGGTCGCGCGCGGCGTCGGCGGCCCTGCGCTCCTCGACCATGCGCGTCCAGCGCGCCCGCAGCGACCTCACGATGCCCTCCTGCCGCTCGTACGGTACCCAGTCCTGGAACCACCCCATGCGCTGCGCGAGGAAGCCCAGGGCTGCACCGCCGAGGTGGGCGCCGTGGGCCACCCCTCCCGACTGGCCGGTCGCGAACTCGACGTAGGTGCTGTAGAGGCCGATGCCCACGAGGAGCGCAGCCAGCACCCAGAGGGTCACTGGGATGAACAACAGGAACACCGTGGCGTGCGGAGCCATGGCGGCCGCGTACAGCAGGAACGCGTAGCAGGAACCGCTGGCCCCCACGAGCGGCACGTCCGCCTGCCCCTGCGGCCACGCCACCAGCAGGAACAGCAGGGCTCCCGCGACGCCGCCCGAGACGTACAGGCGGAACACGCCGCGGTAGCCGATGCGGTCCTCGACCCACGTCCCGAAGAAGTAGAGCGTGAGCATGTTCCACAGCAGGTGCATGGGGTCGGCCCAGCTGTGGGTGAACTGGTAGGTGACGAGGCGGACGAGGCCGAGCCCGTACCCCTCCCAGAGGCCGGACCAGGTGAGGGCGAGCCAGCCCCGCGTGCCCAGGCTTCCCACCGCCAGCATGTTGGCCACGAAGACCACCAGGTTGGCCAGCATGAGCCGCTTCACCGCAGGGGTGAGCCTGGGCAGGCCCATGGCAGGGGCAGGATCGCTGGAGGTCATGGCGGGAGGCCGCACCATACGGCATCGGGAACGATGCCCCAAATCCGCGTTGTGCCCGGAGCAGGCTGGATCCAAGGAGGGGGCGGCGCCGAACATGGCGCGAGTCCAAGGAGAACCATCCATGCATCGATTCCACGTCCTGACAGCCCTGCTCGCAGCAGGCCTGCTCCCGGCCCAGGATCCCGCCAAGGACAAGCCCAAGGCAGAACCCGCCCCGGCGGCTGCCCCTGTCCTCAAGGTCGGGTCCGAGGTTCCCGGTTCCGTTTCGCTCAAGACGACCGAGGGCCGCAGCGTGTCGTTCACCGACCTGCGCGGCAGCATCGTCGTGCTGCACTTCTGGTCCGTCACCTGCCCGTGGGAGGAACTCGCCGAGCCCAAGATCAACCAGCTCACCACGGACTTCAAGGAGCAGAAGGTGGTCGTGCTGGCCATCAACTCCAACAAGGGTGAGATCGGCGACGAACCCGCGGCCGAGCAGTTCAAGGCCGAGAAGGAAGCCGATCGACCCTACCAGCGCCTCAAGGCCAAGGCCAAGGAGGTCGCGATGAACCACGAGATCCTCGTCGATCACAGTGGCGACGTGGCCCGCATGTTCGCCGCGAAGACCACCCCGCACTGCTACGTGATCGACGCCAAGGGCGTGCTGCGCTACGCGGGCGCCCTCGACGACGACGGCCAGGGCAAGAAGGGCAAGGACGCGACCCCTCACGTCGTCAACGCCGTGAAGGCGCTGCTCGAGGGCCGCGAGCCCGAGGTCGCCGAGACCACGCCCTATGGTTGAAGGGTGAAGCCCAACGCGCCCCGTGCGGGCGCAGAAGCAACCGAAGGCAAGAAGACGGGCAAGGATCGCAAGAAGGACGGCAGCTGAGTCCTCGTGTTGCCCCGCGGCCCTGCAGGCACGGTGTGCCTACAG
>JBEATZ010000388.1:0-31505 GCA_041161695.1 Planctomycetota bacterium
ATCCATGCGGATCCGCTCACCTCGTTGCCGTGCTCGTCCAGCTCCTGCTGGCTCACGACCACCAGTTCCAGCGCAGCAGGGCCGACGGACGCCACGCGCACCGTCGTACGGATGCGGCTCACGGGGCTGAGCGCGGAAACCACTCTGCGGAGGCGCATCGGCAGCTCGGCAGCTGGCCATCCCGTGGCCTCCCAGCCCTCACGCGTCTCCGGGAACACCGTCACGTCGCGAGGCACGGAGTGGATGCGCGGCACGAAGGGCTCCGAGACGGGTGGCAACGGTTCGCCACGGACGATGCGGTGCATTCCGCCCGGCGCGCGGCTCGGGTGCGCCACGAAGGTGTGGCCGTCCAGGCTGTCGGGCCACTCGACGATCACCGTGTTGACCACGAGCTTCGTCCCTGGCGGCGCGAGATCCGCTGCAGGGGGAAGAACCAGGCAGAGACCCGCGGCGATCAGGTGGCGCATGGCATGGCTCGGGGTGAGTCCTCGATCAGGCCGGCCGCTTGCGCACGGTGAGCGCGCCGAGGGCGGCGAAGAAGACCACGAGCAGCGTGGTGAACGGGACCCAGAACAGCATTTGCGCCATCATGAGCGCCTCGCCGCGTGCCGCCGCATCGAGTTCACCAAGCGCAGGGTTCACCTTCTCGTAGTGCGTACCCCAGTTGTTGGCGATGGCCACGTACTGCACGACCACCACGGGCACACGCGCGAGGATTCCGTAGAGCAGCCCGGCGAGGGCCGCGCGACCCCAGGCGAACCAGGCCACGAGCAGGAAGAGTGGGCAGCAGGCCATGAACACTCCCATGCGCTCCATGAGCTGCTCGTTGGGCGTGTTGGTCGCGACGTAGACGATCGACCCCATCATCGCGGCCGCGCCCACGAGCGCGACGAGCGCGGCACGCAGCGTGCTCGGGGGCACGTGACCTTGTTGCACGAGCCGCCTGCCGAACCACAGGCCGATGACGATCGGCAGCCAGCCGACGCCAACCAGCGCCCCGCCGCCACCAGCCTCCTTGCTGAACAAGGCCGGGTTCCAGCCCTGCAGTTCGCCCACGAGGCGCAACACGGTGACGCAGAGCGTGAGGACGCCTGCGATGAGGACGGCGGACCCGATGCCGCAGGATGAGTTGGCCATGCTGCAAGCGTGACCGATCACCCCGCGTGATGCCACGGCGGGGACCTCGATCAGCAGCAGGGCGCCGAGGTCTTCGGCACGATGTCCGTCTGCAGGGCGGCATCCGCAGCAGGCACGTGGGTCACGGGCAGGCCCAGCTCGCGGCGCACGAGGTTGGTGCCCTGGGCGATCGAGACCGACTTGAAGAAGGCGATGTCGCGGTTGCAGCCCTGACGGCCGAAGCCGCAATCACTGCTGACGATGAGCTGCTCGGGCGCGATGTGCTGCAGGGCCGTGCGGATCGTCGCCGCCACGTCCTCGGGGCGCTCCACCTGCAGCGTGCGGTGGCTCACCGCGCCGATGCAGACCTTCTTGCTGCTGTGGTTGCGGAACGGTGCAAAGCGCTCCACGTCGCGCATGCCGCGGTCCTTGGTCTCGATCGTCCAGACGTCGCCGCGCATCGAGCCCATGTACAGGTCGAAGCTCTCTGCATAGCTGTCGTTGTCGATGACCTTCTGCATGTTGGGATTGCCCCAGCACGTGTGGATCCAGATCTCGACGTCCTCCAGCCCCTGCACCTCGCGGTTGAAGCACTCGACCATGAACTTCACCTCGTCGCTGTCCTTGCCGTAGGTGTTCGCCCAGAAGTGGATGGTGGGCTCCTCGATCTGGATGCAGCGGCAGCCTGCGTCACGCAGCGCGAGCAGTTCCTTGTTCATGGCCACGGCCATGTCCCAGATCACCTCGCGACGATCCTTGTACTTCGGCGTGTGCAGGTCGAGGAACAACCCCATCACCTGCGAGGAACAGGTGCCGAAGCGCACGGGCTTGTTCGCGCGAGCCTGCGCCATGCGCCAGATCTTGGCGTAGTCGAGCGGCCGGTGCTCGACCTTGTCCACGACGCGCGGCCAGCGCCAGCCCGTGTAGATCTCGTTGAGCATGGTGCCGGGCGGGTAGCGCAACCAGGGCGAGCGCGTCTCCTCGCTCTGCAGCAGGTCGCCGGAGAATCCAGCCCAGCGCTGCAGCGGGTAGTGGTGCCACGAGCGCCCGGCGTAGTCCTCGTCGCAGTGCAGGTCGCCGTGCGTGAGCAGGTCGAGCCCCGCACGCTGCTGCTCGCTGACGACGACGGCGAGCGCGTCGCCGAACTTCTCACGGAACCGCACGTCCATCATGCAGGTGTCGAGCGGGCGCCCCCACATGCTGTCGTCGAACCACCGCGGACGTGGCCAGGAGCCGGTGACGGTGCAGGGAAGGACGCTGTTGGCGGTGACGGTGAACATGGGTTTGCCCTCGACACGGAACGGCGAACCCGCGGGCTCACCTCAGGTCAGTTGTAGCGCCACTCGACCACGTCGCCATCGCGCAACACGTGCCGGTACGGCATGTCGGGTCCCGGCCTGCCGTTGAGCAGCCAGAACCAGTAGCGGCCGCGCGCGGCATCGGTGGTGATGCCGTCGATGGCCCACACGTCCTCGGGCGAGCAGCAGACCTTGTCCTGCACGACCTCGACTGCGGCGCGCGTGGCATCGACCACCGTGCTGCCCTCGGGCACGTCCACGCTCCGTTCGACGGGAGCGCGACCCTTCACCCCGAACAGCAGCCGGATGCCGACGCGCATGGCCCTCGCGCGTCAGACGTTGAAGCGGAAGTGCAGCACGTCGCCGTCCTGCACCACGTACTCCTTGCCCTCGATGCGGTACACGCCCTTCTCGCGGGCAACGGCCACGCTGCCGCAGCGCACGAGATCCTCGTAGCTGACGGTCTCGGCCTTGATGAAGCCGCGTTCGAAGTCGGTGTGGATCACGCCTGCGGCCCGGGGCGCGGTGTCGCCGGCATGGATGGTCCACGCGCGCACCTCCTTCTCGCCCGCAGTGAAGTACGTGCGCAGGCCGAGCAGGTGGTAGGTGGCGCGGATGAGCGAGCCCACGCCCGACTCCTTCACGCCCAGCTCCTTGAGGAACTCCTTCGCATCGGCCTCGTCGAGGTCGACGAGGTCGCTCTCGATCTGGGCGCTGATGACGATGGCCTCGCAGGCAAGGTGCGACTTCGCGTACTCGCGCACCTTCTGCACGTAGGGGTTCGCGTCGGCGGTGGCGAGGTCTCCTTCCTTCACGTTGCAGGCGAAGATCGTCGGCTTGTCGGTGAGGAGCTGGAGGCCCTTGGCGATCTTCTTCTCCTCGTCGTTGAGCTCGGTGAGCAACGCGGGCTTGCCGCCGTCGAGGACCTTCTCGATCTTCTCCAGCACCGGCATCTCCGCGACCGCCTCCTTCTCGCCGCGCTTCGCCTGCTTGGACTGGCGCTCGATGCGCTTCTGGATCGACTCGAGGTCGGCCAGCACGAGTTCGGTGGTGATGATCTCGATGTCGCGCACCGGGTCGACCGTGCCGCTCACGTGGTGGATGTCCACGTCCTCGAAGCAGCGCACCACCTGCACGATGGCGTCGACCTCGCGGATGTGGCTCAGGAACTTGTTGCCGAGGCCCTCGCCCGCAGCAGCGCCCTTCACGAGGCCGGCGATGTCCACGAACTCGATGGCCGCGGGGATCACCACGTTGGTCTTGGCGATCTTCTGCAGCACCGCCAGCCGCTCGTCGGGCACCGTCACCACTCCCACGTTCGGGTCGATGGTGCAGAACGGATAGTTGGCCGCCTGCGCCTTGCGGGTGCGCGTGACGGCGTTGAACAGGGTGGACTTGCCCACGTTGGGCAGCCCGACGATGCCGGCTTTCAGGGACATGGGGCGAGCAGGGTAGCGAGGAGGCGCCCGCGCACGGAGCACTTTCACGACCGCCCGGGCGCAGGAGGGGGTGGCGCCGAATCGCAGCCTCGCCTAAGGAAGGAGAATGGTCGGTTCGGAGGTGTTCGCGAGGCGCGCCATGGGCGCGTTGCTGCTCGCTTGCGTCGCAGCGGCATGTGCCGCCGAGCCGACGCGCTACGACTGGACCGACTACCAGCTGGCGATGGACACCGAGCTGCTCGGCAGGCCAGCAGACCGCGTGGCCGCCATCGCGCGGCTCGAGGCGCACCTTGCCGGCGCCGACCCGGGCCGCATCCCCCCGGGTGAACGGGCATGGCTCGCATGGCTGCACCTGCGCGCCGGATCGCGCGAGGCCGCGCGACGCTGGCTCGATGCGGAAGTCGCCGCGCATCCAGAGGCCACGCAGGCGGTGATGGCCCTGCGCAAGGAGCTCGACTCGTGAAGCTGCAGGCCCTTGCAGCCCTCGCGGCCGTGTTGGCCGCCGGATGCGGCACGACGCCGCTCCAGCCCGTGCAGCTCGAACGGGTGCCGCAGACGATCCTCGTGCTGGCGCCGCACAACGCCACCGACGTGCCCGGTGCGGACCTGGCCTGCCATGCACGCATCACGCAGCCCCTCACCGAGCACGGCTACTGGGTGGTGCCCGTGGGCAGGGCAAGGGAGCTCACGAGCTCCCTCGCTTCACGCACCGACCTCACGGCGGACGAAGCGCTGCGCGACCAGCTGCACCGGGCGAGTGCGGCAGATGCGATCCTGCAGGTGACGGTCGATGCCTGGGACCGCGACTACCTGCTGTTCGACGACGTGGCCACGGTCGGGGGCAGGATGCGACTCGTGGACGCCACGTCGGGGCGCGAGCTCTGGGCTGCCGGCTACGGAGAGAAGGACAGCCTGTTCCTGGGCGCCACGATCGCAGGCTCGGCCGGCGGACCGACGGGCTTGATGTTCGCCCTCATGGTTGCACCCCCCTTCGCACTGGTGAGTGCGATCTCACGCGACACCGAAGACCGGCTCGCGACCCTCGCACAACGGGCATTCGACCGCGCCATCCGCGGCGGCCTGCCGCCGGGGCCGATGCAGGCGCAGCCAGGGGATCGGGAACCTGCTGTCGAAGCGCGCTGATACGCACTCAGGCCCACGCATCAATCCCGGGTGACCCCGGGCCTTCTTCCCTCCGCAGGAAGCGCGCGCGTGCCGAAAGGCATGCAGGAGAACGCCATGCACGCTCGAGGGACCCAGATGCGACAACCGCTGCACACACCGCGCCTGCTGGCGGAGATCCTCCTCGTCGTGGCGGTTGCCGAGGCCGCCGTGATGCTGTTGCTGCCGAAGGTGGCGAGGCACACGGATCCGGCTGTCTTGGTGGGACTCGACGTGTTGATGCTCCTGCTCATCGTGGTCCCGGTCCTGCTCTGGCGCATCCAGTGTGCTGCGCAGCGCGCCGGGCAGCCCCACCAGCACGTGGCCGCGGCGCGGGACTCCTGGAAGGTCTGGGCGGTTGCGGCGGTGACGCTGATCGGCGGCCTCGCCTTCACGGCACTTGCCACGGACAGCGCCGCGGAACAGGGCAGGACTGCCGCCCGGGCTCGATTCGACCGGGTCACCCAGGTGCTGGTGGCCGGCACGAGCGAGCGCATCGGCCAGACCCTGCACGGCCTCATGGCCATCCGGGCCCTCTATGCGAGCAGCACGAGGGTGACGAGGGCGGAGCTCGAGTCCTTCGTGGCCTCGCACGAGATCGAGCAGGTGTTCCCGGGCGCCGTCGGCATGGGATTCATCGAACGGGTGCCGAGGACCGAACTCGAAGCGTTCGTCGAGCGCGAGCGTCTCGACGGCTTTCCCGAGTTCGAGGTTCGCACCGTGCCCGGAGTGGACACGCCAGCGGGATCGGAGCACGACCTGTACGTGATCAAGCACTGCTTCCCGAGGGAACGCAATGCGAGCGCCTGGGGTCTCGACATCGGTTCGGAACAACGCCGCCGGACTGCAGCGGAGACGGCCGTGCACAAGGGCCAACCGACCATCACGCAGAAGATCACGCTCGTTCAGGCGCAGCACGCCCACACGGGCTTCCTGCTGTTCCTGCCGGTGTTCCGCGGCGGTGCGACACCACACACGCCCGAGGCCCGGGCCGAGGCACTCATCGGCCTCGCCTACATGCCGATCCACCTCGAGGAGGCAGTGGCGGGAATCTTCGACGCAACGGGAGGACTGCTGGACTTCGAGATCTTCGACGGGGCGGTGCCCAGCTCGGCCACGCGCCTCTACGACCACGACCGCCACCTCGAGCGCGTGGAAGGGACCATCGACGATGCCCACTTCGCCGATCGCATGTTCCGTGCCGAGACGCGCCTCGACGTGGGCGGCCACGAGTGGACCATCATCACGAGCACGACGCCTGCCTTCGAGCAGACGGTGCACAGCGGCCTCCCGCTCATGATCGCACTCGGCGGCACGGCCATGACGATGCTGCTCGCCGGCCTGGCCCTCTCGCTGGGAGTGAGCCACTGGCGGTCGGTCGAACTCGCTCGCGCGAAGCAGCAGGCCGAGGACGCGATGCGGGAGAACGAGACCATCTTCCGGGCCCTGAACTGCCACTCGATCGTCTCGATCGCCGACACGAATGGACGCATCGTCCAGGTGAACGACGAGTTCTGCAGGATCAGCGGCTACCCGCGCGAGGAGCTCATCGGGAAGGACCATCGCATCCTCAACTCGGGCACGCACCCGCGCGAGTTCTGGCAGCACGTGTGGAAGACGATCCTCGGCGGGCGCGCCTGGCAGGGCGAGGTGTGCAACCGGGCCAAGGACGGGTCCCTGTACTGGGTGCAGACCGTCATGGCGCCGTGCCGTGACGCGGAGGGCAAGGTCGTGAACTTCATCTCGATCCGCAACGACATCACCGCGCGCAAGCAGTACGAGCAGCAGCTGCTGGAGAGCTCGGAGCTGATCGAGCGCAAGAACCGCGACCTCGCCGCCATGGCCGAGCGGGCGCATCGCGTGGTGGACGACGTGTCGCACGAGTTCCGCACGCCGCTCGCCGTCATCAAGGAGTTCAGCTCGATCATCTCGGACGGCCTGGCCGGCCCGGTGACCGACCAGCAGACGAAGTACCTGAAGATCATGTCGAGCGCGGTCGTCGACCTGAACCACATGGTCGAGGACCTGCTCGACTCGTCGAAGCTCCGCGCCGGCCGCCTGCGGGTCGACCGCCGGCCTCAGTGCATGAAGCAGGTGTTCGCGGCAGGCAGGATGACGCTCGCTCGCAAGGCATCGAACCGGTGCATCGTGATCGAGGAACAGGTCGAGGAAGGCCTGCCAGCCGTGTTCGCGGACGAGGAGAAGGTCCGGCGCGTGATCAGCAACCTGATGACGAACGCCATCAAGTTCTCGCCCGAGAACGGCGTGATCGAACTGTCGGCGAAGCGAGGGCCGCGCGAGGGAGAGGTGACGGTGAGCGTCACCGACCACGGACCGGGCCTGTCGCAGGAGGACATCAACCGCCTCTTCGGCAGGTTCCAGCAGGTCTCGACCGCACGCAACGTGTCGGCCAAGGGTTTCGGCCTCGGACTCAGCATCGCCCAGGAGCTGGCTTGGCTGAACCTGGGCAGGCTGTCGGTCACGAGCGAGAAGGGCAAGGGAGCCACCTTCTCGTTCACGCTGCCGGTGAACGAGCCGCATGCCATCCTCGAGCACTACTTCGAGACCATCGGCTGCAGCGACCGGCCGGAACCCACGACGGTGCTGTTGCGCGCCACGGCCACGGGCAAGGGCGAGCCCGAGGAACCGCATGCATTCCTCGCCTCGGTCACCTACCCCACCGACCTGGTGCTGCCTGCACCGGGCGCGGTCGACGAGGCCGCAGGGGCCGAGCCACGGCAACGCGCATGGTGGGTGCTGGGCCGCACGTGCTCGGCCGAGAAGTGGGCCAACCGCATCCGCGAGGCGCGTGCCGCGCTCCTCGGCCACGAGGGCGTCGAGCTGGCGCCGCTGCAGATCGATGCCGCGGGCAGCTGGCGCCACCCCGAGGAACTCGAACGCGCCAGGAACGAGGTCATCAAACGAGTTGCAGGGAGGGAAACCATGAACGCAAGAGTGCTCATCATCGACGACGAGTGGACGATCCAGCAGGCGCTGCAGGCGCGCCTCTTGGCGCACGGATTCGAGGTGCTGATGGCGTGTGACGGGCCGAGCGGGATCGAGGCCGCGCGGAAGCAGCACCCGGATGTCATCCTGCTCGACCTGCGCATGCCGGACATGGACGGGTTCGAGGTGCTGCAGCACCTGCGGACGAGCCCGGAGGCCGCGTCGATCCCCGTCATCTTCCTCACCGCCAACGTGCAGGACACCGTGAAGCAGAAGGCGCTGAGCGCCGGCGCATCGGGGTTCCTGCCCAAGCCCTACGAGCCCACGGTCGTGCTCGAGGCCATCCGCCGCGCCACGTCGCGTCCCGCAGAACCTGTTGCAACCTGAGGCCGGCCCATGAACGCCAAGCGAAAGCACCACATCCTCGTCGTCGACAACGACCCGCTCGTCGTGGCCATGCTCACGGCCAGGCTCGAGGGCATGGGCCACGTCTGCCACGCTGCCGCATCGGGAAACGACGGACTGGCCCTGTTCGACGAGCGATCGTTCGACCTCGTCATCAGCGACCTCAACATGCCGAACGGCGACGGCCTCGTCCTCGCCTCGGGCATCCGCCGGCGTTCGCGAGTCCCACTCATCCTCGTGAGCGGCTTCAAGGACGCGTACCGACGATGGCTCCGTGACATTGCGGACGTGACGTTCGTCCACAAGCCCTTCGACTCACGAGAACTCACCGGACTGGTCCAGGATGCGCTGTTGCGCGCGGAAGCAGGGGAGACCCAGGCGCGCCAACACGACGAAAGACACTGAAGAACGAGGACATGCAGCCATGACCAAGAAGATCCTGATTGCCGACGACGACCGCGACCTGCTCGCCTCGCTCTCGATCCGACTCCAGGCCGCGGGTTACGACGTGTGCGCCGTGCAGGACTCCTACCAGGCGGTTGCGCAGGCGCGGCGCTCGGCGCCCGACGTGCTGGTGCTCGACATCAACATGCCTGCCGGCGACGGCTTCACCGTGCAGGACCGCGTCGACCGCATGTCGACGGTGCACCACGTGCCGGTGATCTACCTCACCGGCGAGCGGTCCGAGCGCGTGGCCTCGCTCACGCGCTCGAAGCACGCCTTCGCGGTGCTCTACAAGCCGTTCGACACCGCGGACCTGCTGAAGGCCATCCAGGCCGCGACGGCGCAGCCCCGCCCGGCGCCCACCGCCACCCAGAAGACGCCGGGCACCGGCGTCTACTGAACGAGGCGGCTGAGGCGGGCAAGGAACCGTGAACGAACGGTGAATCGTGCCGGGAACGCCTGCCTTCAGCGTTCCTTCACTGGATCGATCGACAGGGTGTGCGTGGGATCGGGTGCGCGAGGCAGTTGCCTCGTGGCCAGCATGGCCGGCAGGTGCCGGCATGGCCGACAACAACCCCCGACAAACACCCATGAATGCAAGCCTTGTTCCCACGGCCATGCTGGCCCTCCTTTCCATGGCTGGAATCGCCGTGGCACAGAACGAACGCAACGAGGGGGATGACGTCGAGTCGTTCCGCCCCATCGCGACCTTCAACGTCCCCAGCGGCTCCACGGAGATCGTGGATGCCGGCAACAACGGTGAGCTCCTCGTCTACACCGACTTCGCCGGGCAGTCCCTCGGCTTCGTCGACATCACCAACCCGCGGCGTCCACGGCTCGTGACGACGCTTGCGATGGGAGGCGAGCCCACCTCCGTCGCCGTGGTCGGTGGTCACGCCATCGCCGCAGTGTGGACAGACCTCCCTGCAGCGGGCTCCCCTCCGCCAGCGTTCCTGCCGGGCCAGATCGTCGTGATCGACCTGCGCAACCCGTCGAATCCGGTGATCGTCGGTCGCAAGGCCATCGGCTTCCATCCGGACAGCATCAAGGCGAGGCGAATCGGCAACGAGGTCCACGCCGTTGTCGCCATCGAGAACCAGCCGGTCGTCGTGGTCAACGGCCTCGTGACCGGCGCCGACGCGCCCGGGAACCCGAACGACGTGGGGCCCGCAGGCCTCATCCAGGCCATCCGCGTCGACCTGGCGCAGCCTGAGAACTCGGTCGTCACCGACATCCCCCTGCCTCCCGCCCTCCTGCAGTCCGCAGGCCTTCTCTACCCCAACGACCCGCAGCCCGAGTTTGTCGCCTGGCACGGATCGACTGTCGCCGTGAGCCTGCAGGAGAACAACGGCATCGCGATCGTGGACATGACGAATCCGTCGAGTCCAGCCCTCAGCCGGGTCTTCTCGACGGGCGTGTGCGCACCGCGACCGGCGGACCTTCGCAATGATGCGAAGATCGACTTCAGCCAGCTCTATCCGACCAACAGCCCCGTCGTTCGCGACGGCGGCAACAACCCGGTCACTGCAGGAGTACGCATGCCGGATGCCATTGCGTTCACGCCAGACGGCAGCACCCTGGTCAGCGCCGACGAAGGCGAACTGAGCCAGACCGGCGGTCGAGGCTTCAGCAGGTGGAGCCTCGAAGGCGATTTCCTCGGCGACGATGCCGGATCGCTGGAGCAACTGGCGGTCGGCATCGGCCAGTATCCCCAGGCCAGGTCCGGGTCGCGCGGGATCGAGGTCGAGGGCGTGGCCACGGCGCGATTCGGCGACAACGACTTCGCCTTCGTCCTGTCGGAGCGCGGTTCGTTCATGGCCGTCTACCGCATCGACGACTGTCAGGCAGCTCCACGATTCGTCCAGTTGCTGCCCACGGGCATCTCGCCGGAGGGAATCGTCACGATCCCCCGGAGGAACCTCGTCGTCTTCGCATGCGAGCTCTCCGGCACGCTCTCGATCTTCGAGGGTGTCGAGGAACGCTGGATGCCGCCTCGCACGCAGCCCCAGCTGATCTCCAAGGACACCACGCCGTTCTCGGCGCTGTCGGGCCTGTGCAGGGGCGACCTCCCCGGACAGTTCTACTCGGTGCCGGACAATGCCCTGCCGACCACGGTCTTCTCGATCCAGACCGGCACCCGTTTCGCCGGGGTGCTCGGCGCGCTGCCTGTGCGCAGGAACGGCGTTCAGGCAACCTACGACTGCGAGGGTATCAGCCGCGACACGTCGATCGTTGCACCCGCGAACCGCGGCTTCTGGCTCGCCGTCGAAGGCAACGGAACCAGCCAGCCCAACCTGCTGGTGCAGGTGGACGGTGCGGGCGACGTGATCCGCGAGATCCAGATGCCCAACAATGTGGATGCCGGCGCGAATCCCGCGCTCGGCGGCACCGCCGTGGCCTCGGCCACCGGCGGCAGGGTCAGGAACAACGGATTCGAGGGCATGAGCATCTCGACGGACGGTCGGTACCTCTTCGCGGCGATCCAGCGCTCCTTCGCGGGCGAGTTCCCGACTGGCACGACCTACGCGCGCATCGCCCGCTACGACCTGCAGCAGGTCGCGTCCAGCACGGCACCGCAGGACGGCCTGCGCACCGGCGGCAACTGGGAGTTCTTCTTCTACCCCTTCGACACCAACGATGCGGACAACTGGCCGGGTCTCTCCGAGATCACGACGGTCGGTGCCGACCAGTTCCTCGTGATCGAGCGGGACAAGGGCATCGGTGCAGCGTCGACACTCAAGAGGATCTACGCATTCTCGCTGCGCAACCTCACGCCGGATGCAGATGGCATGCCCAGTGGCGGTGACACGATCGCCAAGTTCCTGGTGGCGGACTGCGTCCAGGAGTTCTCGCCGTTCGAGAAGATCGAGGGAATCGGCATCAGCCACTTTGGCGACCTGTGGGTCAACCTCGACAACGACGGGGGTCAGGTGGAACCGCGGATGCGGAACCTCGGCCGGTTCCGCAACCCGCTGCGGTGAGCGCTGGGTGGCGGCACGGCATCGAAGTGGGGCGTACTCGCGGGACATCCCGCCTGGGCGCCCCGACTTTTCCACACACAGCCGTCGGGAACCCGCCTGCAACATCCTCTCCCGGCGCGACTTCGGCATGAAGGACGGGAAGCGCCCCAGGCCTTGTGGAAAACCCGCGGGCAGGCATTTCGCAGCTGCGCGCGCAGGGAGCACGACCGCTGGTCGCGAGGCCGTCGCGGACGCGCCGAGCAACAGGGGACAAGGGCCGTTCCGCGCCCCAAATTCCTCTCGCGCCCCGACGGTGGTTCCGGTGTAGTCCTCGCCCCGATGCCCCGTCGCGACGACCTGAAATCGATCCTCATCCTCGGTTCCGGGCCGATCATCATCGGCCAGGCCTGCGAGTTCGACTATTCGGGCACGCAAGCCTGCAAGGCGCTGCGCGCAGACGGCTTCCGGATCATCCTGATCAACAGCAATCCCGCGACGATCATGACCGATCCGGAGACCGCGGACCGGACGTACATCGAGCCGATCACGCCCGAGGTGGTCGCGAAGATCATCGAGAAGGAACGGCCGGACGCGCTGCTCCCCACGCTCGGCGGCCAGACCGCGCTCAACTGCGCGATGCAGCTGCACGACATGGGCGTGCTCGAGAAGTTCGGCGTCGAGATGATCGGCGCGAAGCCGAAGGCGATCCAGAAGGCCGAGGGCCGCCAGGAGTTCCGCGAGGCGATGGAGAAGATCGGGCTGAAGTGCGCCCGGTCGCGACTCGCGTACAGCATGGACGAGGCGCGCAGGGCCCTCGACGACATCGGGCTGCCGGCCGTGATCCGTCCCGGTTTCACCATGGGCGGCTCGGGCGGCGGCATCGCCTACAACCTCGAGGAGTTCGAGACCATCTGCGCCCGCGGCCTGCAGCTCAGCCTCAACAGCGAGGTGCTGATCGAGGAGTCGATCGCCGGCTGGAAGGAGTACGAGCTGGAGGTGATGCGCGACAAGGCCGACAACGTCGTCATCATCTGCTCGATCGAGAACTTCGACCCGATGGGCGTGCACACGGGTGACTCGATCACCGTGGCCCCGGCGCAGACGCTCACCGACCGCGAGTACCAGCTGATGCGCGACGGCGCGATCGCCTGCATCCGCGAGATCGGCGTCGACACGGGCGGCTCCAACGTGCAGTTCGCGATCAACCCGCGCGACGGGCGCATGATCGTGATCGAGATGAACCCGCGCGTGAGCCGCAGCTCGGCGCTGGCATCGAAGGCGACGGGCTTCCCGATCGCCAAGATCGCCGCCAAGCTGGCCGTGGGCTACACGCTCGACGAACTGCGCAACGACATCACCAAGGTCACGCCCGCGAGCTTCGAGCCCACCATCGACTACTGCGTGGTGAAGTTCCCGCGCTGGGCCTTCGAGAAGTTCCCCACCGCCGACAGCGTGCTCACCACGCAGATGAAGTCGGTGGGCGAGGTGATGGCCATCGGCCGCACCTTCAAGGAGGCGATGCAGAAGGCCATGCGCGGCCTCGAGACGGGTCGCTGGGGCTACGGCAACGTGCCGGGCGTGCCGACGGTCAAGGGCGAGGACAACGGCGCGAGCGCCATCCTCCCGCACCTCGTCACCCCGCGCGCCGACCGCATCGACTGGGTGCGCGCGGCCATGCTCGCCGGCATGAGCACGGCGGAGATCCACGAGCACAGCCGCATCGACCCGTGGTTCCTCGACCAGCTCGCCGAGCTGGTTGCCCACGAACAGGTGATGGTGTCGATCGGCAGGAACGGCCTGGCGAGCTGGACGGCCGAGCAGATGCACGCGACCAAGACGCTGGGCTTCAGCGACCGCCAGATCGCGGCAGCGTGCTCGCCAAGGGTCACCGAGTGGGACGTGCGCGAGCACCGCAAGAAGCTCGGCGTGCTGCCCGTCTACAAGCGCGTCGACACCTGCGCAGCCGAGTTCGTCAGCTTCACCCCCTACCTGTACTCGACCTACGACGGCAGCGAGGACGAGGCCGGGCCGCTGTCCGACAAGGAGCGCGTGATCGTGCTCGGCGGCGGTCCCAACCGCATCGGCCAGGGCATCGAGTTCGACTACTGCTGCGTGCACGCTGCCTTCGCCCTGCGCGAGCTCGGCTACGAGACGGTGATGGTGAACAGCAACCCGGAGACCGTGTCGACCGACTTCGACACCTCCGACATGCTGTTCTTCGAGCCGCTCACGCACGAGGACGTGATGAACGTCGTCGATCGCATCACGCCGCACGGCGTGATCGTGCAGTTCGGCGGCCAGACACCCCTCAACCTCGCCCGCGGCCTCAAGGACCACGGGGCGCCGCTCGTCGGCACCTCGGTCGAGTCCATCGAGGCAGCCGAGGACCGCGAGCTGTTCAGCAAGGTCGTGGACCGCATCGGCATCGACCAGCCGAGCAACGGCATGGCCTCGACGGCCGAGCAGGCACTCGCGGTCGCAGACCGCATCGGCTACCCGGTGCTGGTGCGCCCGAGCTTCGTGCTCGGCGGCCGCGCCATGGAGGTCGTGTACGACCGCCGCGGCCTGGAGGACTACATGGAGCGCCATCGCTCCTTCTCCGAGGAGCGCCCGCTGCTGGTGGACAAGTTCCTCGACAGCGCCATCGAGGTGGACGTCGATGCCCTCGGCGACGGCACCAACGTGATGATCGGCGGCATCATGGAGCACATCGAGGAGGCCGGCATCCACTCCGGCGACTCGTCGTGCGCGCTGCCTCCCTACAGCCTCAGCCAGTCGCTGATCGACGAGATCGCAGAGAAGACGCGCCAGTTGGCGCTCGAGCTCAAGGTCTGCGGCCTGATGAACGTGCAGTGGGCCGTGCGCGGTCCCAAGCTCTACATCCTCGAGGCCAACCCGCGCGCATCGCGCACCGTGCCCTTCGTGAGCAAGGCCATCGGCCAGCCGCTCGCCAAGATGGCTGCGCGCGTGATGCTGGGCGAGACCCTGCAGCAGGTGGGCGCCGTGGAGTCGCTGGAGCCCCCGTACTTCTCGGTGAAGGCGCCGGTGTTCCCCTTCAACAAGTTCCACGGCGTGGACACGCTGCTGGGCCCGGAGATGAAGTCGACGGGCGAGGTCATGGGCATCGACCCCTCGTTCGGCGCCGCATTCGCGAAGGCCATGATCGGCGCGGGCAACTCGCTGCCACGCGGCGGCAAGGTCTTCCTGTCGGTGCGCGACGAGGACAAGCGGATGCTCACGGGCATGGCGCGCACGCTGCACGAGCTGGGCTTCCAGATCGTCGCAACGGGTGGCACCGCACGCGCCCTCGAGAACAGCGGCTTGCCGGTGCAGCGCGTGCAGAAGGTCCACGAGGGCCGTCCGCACGTGGTCGACCTCCTGATGAACCAGGAGATCCAGCTCATCATCAACACGCCGAGCGGCCGACGCGAGCGCAGCGACGATCGGCTCATCCGCAGCTCGGCCGTGAGCAGGAAGATCCCCTGCATCACCACGATGGCAGCTGCTGCAGCGACCATCCAGGGCCTCGAGTGGTGGCTGAAGAAGCCGCTCGATGTGCAGGCGCTGCAGGACTACCATGCGCCGGTGAGCTGAGCGGTCCGGCGCGGTGCGTGCCGCGGCGTGAGCCGCCAGTGCAAACCGCACCATGTCGAACAACGCCCCCCGGCACGATTCCACCCTCGCCGCAGAAGTCGCGAAGTTCTGCGCCGCAGGTCATTCCGCCCCCACCGCTGCCGTCCGCGCGGCGCTGCCCAACTCCCCGCTGTGGCAGGCCGTCTCGAAGGCAGGCACCGCGCTGTGGCTCGACACGGGTGACGTGGATGCGGCCAAGGCACTGTGGACGCGCGAGTTCCTCGCGCTGACCACCAACAACACCCTCCTCAACAAGGAGGTCCAGAAGGGCCTGTACGACGACCTGGTGCCGGATGCGGCAGCCCTGCTGCGCAGCGTCGGCAAGGAACTCACCGACAAGCAGGTCGTCCTGGAGATCGCCTTCCTGCTCAATGCCGTGCACGGCCTCAAGCTCGTGCGCACCTTCGATGCGGACGTGAGCGTCGAGCTGCACACCGACCTCGCCAACGACGTCGAGGCCAGCTACCAGTACGGCAAGCGCTTCCACGCGATCTGCCCGGATCGGTTCATCGTCAAGGTGCCGCTCACCCCGGCCGGCATCCTCGCCGCGCGCCGACTCCACAAGGACGGCATCCGCCTCAACTTCACCCTCGGCTTCTCGGCACGGCAGAACTACCTCATCGCGCTGCTGGCGCAGCCGACGTGGGTCAACGTGTTCATGGGCCGCATCAATGCATTCCTCGCCGACAACAAGCTCGGTGATGGCGTGAATGCCGGTGAGAAGGCAACGCTCGCGAGCCAGCGCGTGTTGCGCAGGTTGCGCAAGTCGCCGGGCATCGACGTACGCCAGATCGGCGCCTCCATGCGCAGCGGCCAGCAGTGCCTCGACCTCGTCGGGCTCGACGTGTTCACCATTCCCACTGCGGCAGCCAAGGAGTTCGTGCAGAAGAACCCCGAGCCAGCCTCGATCCGCGACCGCAGCAACGACGACCCCAAGGTCACCTTCGCAGCCGGCGTCGATCCCGCAGCCGATCGCCTCGAGGTCTTCTGGACTGTCGACGCTGCGTTCGAGAAGGCCATGTGCAAGCTCGCAGCCCTGGACGGCGACACGCTCACGCCCGAGGGCCTCGTGGCCCTGCTGGCCGAGCACGGCGTGGGCGACCTGTTCCCGCGCCTCGATGCCGCGGAACAGGCGAGGATCGCCAAGGAAGGCAAGATCCCCGTGTACGCCAGCTGGAAGGACCGCGTACGCGCGGGCACCGCGAGCTGGGACGGCATCCTCACGGGCGCCGCACTCGCCAGCTTCGCACTGGACCAGGCCGCACTGGACGAACGCATCCGCGGCCTGATCTGAGGAGGCGGTTGGAGCGCGCGGGTCGGTGCAGGGCGCGCGCGGTGTCGGAGCCGGGGCGGAGAGCCAGAAACTTGGAAGAAGAGGGCGGGCGTTTGCGAGCGCGTGGGGTGAGAGAGGCGCGCGCGGTAGGGAGCGGAAATGGAGGGGATGCGAGACGATGTTCGTTACTTGTTGGGTCTCGCTGACTGGATGTGCCCAATCAAGGAGTAGCACGACGGGCACGAGGACTGGGCGCGGTGTGTCTCGGTTGATTGGGCAGACTTCATTGCCATTTCGCCAAGGGCGTGGCGGCGCACGTAAAGGTGCAGGCCGCAAGCCGCAGGGTGAACATGCCCTGCTGCGCCATGAGACGCGCGCGAAGGTGGCGCGCCACGTGCTGCGCTACGTCTTCGGCAACGCGCACAAGCACTTCGAGCAAGGCAAGGGGCCCAAGGTCGAGGATCTCATCGACCTCTTCAGCTCCGCTCCCTGGTTCGACGGCTTCGTCGAGTCCATCACCGTTCGCAACATCGATCGCCACGCGCGGCCGACGGCATCACCCTCGACGTGGCTGCTGCGAACCGGATGGCGCAAGCACGGCCTGCTCAGCATCCACGAGCGCCCCAAGGTCGTTTGAAGCGCCGCGCGCACCGCGCGCTTCTTTTTCTTCCTTCCAAGGCTCTGGTCTGGGCGCACCCTCCAACGCGGCCCCCGTCGCCCAGTCTCATCCCCCCAACACGGGCGTCAGCCCACCGAGCATCACCGGCTTGTCCCGCACCGCAGCCAGCCGCGCGAGGTAGTCGGCCCGAGGGATCGGGTACACGCCCATCGTCTCGAGGTGCTCGGTCATGAACTGCACGTCGAGCAGTTCGATCCCGGCGCGGAACAGGGTGTGCACGAGGGCCACGAGTGCGACCTTCGACATGTCGGTGACGCGATGGAACATCGACTCCGCCGCGAACAACCCGCCCACGTGCACGCCATAGGTGCCTGCCGCCAGCGCGCCATCGACCCACACCTCGAGGCTGTGGGCGTGGCCGAGGCGATGGAGTTCGCAGTAGGCACCGAACATCTCGTCCGTGATCCAGGTGCCGCTGTCGGGACGGTCACCGCAGCCGCGCATCACATCCGCGAAGGCGCAGTCCCAGGTGAGCGTGAAGCGGCCGCGGCGGATGGTGCGCGCGAGGCTGCGGCTCACGTGCAGGCTCGCAGGATCGAGCACGGCACGCGGGTCGGGACTCCACCAGAGCGGCACCGTCTCCTCGTTGAACCACGGGAAGATGCCTGCGGAGTAGGCCGCGAGGAGACGGCCCGGGGCGAGGTCGCCGCCGAACGCCACGAGGCCCTCGCTGTCGTGGCTCGCTGGATCCGGGAAGCGGTACGGCGGCTCGTCGTCGAGCAGCACGGGCTGGCGTCGGCGCGGGCGCACGTCACCGGTCCTTGAGTCGCCGCAGCATGGTGGGCTGGTCCTCGCGGTTGGCCACCTCGATCACGTCGATGTCGCCGTCCTCGCGCGGCGTGAAGTAGACCCGCAGCGCGAGCGCCGCACGCATGCTCCACGTCTCCTGCCCACCAATCGCCTTCACCTGCAGCGCCGGATAGCTCGGCCCGTAGGTGCAGTAGGTCCACACGGCCTCGAACGTCTGGGCTACGGAGCGCTGGTCCATGGCTGCAAGCGACTTGTAGAACGAGGGCCGGAAGAACGGCAACCGGATGCGCTTCTCTGGGACGGGCGTCGCAGGCGCGGGTTCTGCCTTCGGCTTGCGCTTGCCGCGCGGCAGCAGCGCCTCGAGCTCGGCCTTGGCGATCTCCAGCTCGCGGATGCGCCTGCGGTCGGCTGCCATCTGCTTGCGCAACGCCTCGTCGGCGGCATCGCGCGCCTCGAGGTCCTGCTCGAGCTCGCGCACGCGCGCGCTGAGGTCGTCGCGCACGGGCTTCGCGGGCTGCGGCTTGTCGGCCTTCCGCTCGCTGAGCTGGCTGCGCAACCTGGCGATCGCTCCTTCTGCATCCTCGAGGCGCTGGCGCAGCGCCGACTCGCGGGTGCGCTGGCGGTCGCCTGCAGCCTGCGCCTTGGCCAGCTCCTCGGCCAGCTTGCCTGCGCGCGCCGCGAGCTCCGCGAGCGCTGGGTCCGGCGCCGGCTCCTCCTTCTTTCCTGCGGTGCGGCTCGCAGGTGTCGGCTCGGCCACGGCCGGCCCGAGGGCGCGGACGACGGCCTCCAGCTGCCTTGCATCCTTGAGCGCGGCGAGCATGGGCGCGAGCACGTGCGCAGGCGCCTTGTCGATGCGAAAGCCTCCCTTGGGCGTGAGGCCGAACTCCCTCGCCAGACGGCGGAGCTCCTTCAGCGGCGCGAGCACCTCGAGCAGCAGGGCGAGCGGCAGTTCCTTCCCCGCGATGGCCAGCTCGACCAGCTTGTCGATGCGGACCGGACCTGCACTCACGGCGCCGCTCCGCCGGCACGGGGCTTCGGGTAGAGCACCTCGACGGGGTAGTCAGGCAGTTCCTGCGCGTCGAGCTCGAGTTCGATCAGTTCGCGCTCCTCGTCACTGAGCTTGCGGTCACCGCGCCACGAGCGGTAGGCCACGTACTCGAGGCCGTCGATCGGCGCGGCGAGCAGCACGCCGCAGCGCCACAGCACGAACGAGGGGAAGAGCAGGGTCGAAAGCGGGTCGCGGTCCTCGGGCGGCGTGGTCTGCAGGATCGGGTAGCTCACCGGCAGGGCGACCACGTCGAAGGGGATCCCGACGATGAAGCCGCACAAGCCGAAGAAGTTCGCGGGCGCCACGGTCACGAACGTCCTGCCGCTTGCCGGATCGGTCATCTCGTCGGTGTACTTGACCACCGAACTGCACGAGCAGCAGAACAGGGCGAGTCCGAGCACCGACGACGCGCGCAGCACGGACTACCCGCGGGTCTCGGCCTTGGGTTCCCGGCGCACGAACTTCATCTCGCGCACCTTCCACTTGTCCTCGAGTTCCGCAGGAGGCGTCCTGTGGTTCTGGATCAAGCGCTCGTCGGTCGCGTTCACGACCGTGAGGGAACGCAGCTTCCAGATCGACTGGGGGTTGGGGTTGTCGCTGCTGAAACCCGACTCGCAGTTGTAGAGAACCGCGTAGAGGAAGTCCTGGGTGAGCATGAAGTCCTGGCGACCCTGACCCTGACGGCCGAAGTCGATGCGGACCTCCTTGTCGACGAACTCCTGCTTGCCCTGTCGACCACCCTGCTCGGATGCCGCGCCGATGGTGAAGTCGTCGCGCGAGATGCCCGAGCGCGCGGCCTGGTAGACCTGCTTCTCGAAGTACAGCACGTGGTCCTTCACCGCGTCCTGCATCTGCGTGTTGGAGCGGATGGTTTCGCGCTGCTTCATCAGGCTGCCGATCTGCTCCAGGAGGCCGCCGCGGCGGGTGGCCTCGTTCACGGCCTTCTGCGCGAGATCGATGTCCTTCTGCAGCGAGAAGGCCCAGAAACCCGCGACGGGCGTGAGCACGATCGATGCGACGACGATCGCCTTGTAGGCGTCCATGTTGCGGAAGAAGCTCATCAGCGCACCTCCGTGGTGGCAGCAAGGGCACCTGGCTGGCGGCCCTCGACGGGCGCGGCGGCCGCGGTGCGTGGCGCCGAGGCGCCAAAGGGCTCGAACGTGTCCTTGATGAGGATCTTCATGTCGAAGTAGGCGCCCTCGACGCCGGTCTCGGCCGAGTCGCTGAAGCGGTGCTCGCGGTAGCTGCGCTCGTCGAACTTCTCGAACGGCGAGTCGGGCCTGCGACACTCCTCGTCGATGGCTGCGCGCAGGATGGACTGCTTGGCGCGGAAGTCGCTGCCGCGGAAGGCCACGGTGAACTCGAGCGAGCGGTTGCGCACCGGCATGTTGAGCTTGAAGTCGACGATCAGCAGGCGACCCAGCTCGGTATCGCGCGACTTGAGCAGTTCGGCAAAGCGCACCAGCGTCGCCAGGCCGGACTCGACGGCCAGGTCCTCGTAGATGCCCGATGCCTTCTGCGAGTCCTCGACGATCTTCTTCAGCCGGTCCCGCACCATCTGCAGCCGCTTGTGCGGCTCCGCCGCCAGCAGCTTCTCCAGCAGCTCGCGATGGTCCTTGGGCGCCACGTTGCGCTCGTCAGCGAACCAGCCCGTGTTCATCACGCTGTGCAGGTGGCCGTGGAACACCGGGCGGCGCGCGTCTGCGTTGGCGCCGGTGTAGGTCCTGCCCAGCTGGTACTCGAGGTTGCGCAGGTCGTTGTTGAGCTTCACGCCGTACACGACGACCGTGAAGAGCGCGAACATGCAGAACACGGCGAGCGCGAACTTGTGGCGCTCGAAGCCGCGCGTGTACGCGAGGTCCTCGCGGCGGAAGTCGAAGCCACCCGGGCCACCCATGCCTCCGAGCGCGAGGCCCATGGCGGTTGCGACCTGGATGTTGAGGCTCGATGCCTCCTCGGGCGACAGGTCGTGCTGCAGCCTGCCCATGAGGTCGAGCTCGACGGGCTCGACGCCGAATGCCTCGCGCAGCATCTCGGCCATGCCTGCCCAGCGGCAGGCGCCACCGGTCACCACCAGGCGATCGACGCGCGCGCGCTCACCGGCTGCAGCCAGCGTGCGGACGAGTTCGCGGGAGAGTCGCTGCAGCCAGCCGGTGACGGCGCGCTCGACGTCCGAGTGCGCCACCAGCGTGCGGGTCGCGGACTCGCCTTCACCACCGGTGACCACGTCGGCGTCCTCGCTCGTGGCAAGGCACTGGACCACGGCCTCGCGAGCCGGGCCCGCGGACAGGCCGAGCTTGCGGCCGATCTCGTCGACCACGGAGTCGGCGCCGGTGCGCAGCGTGCGCATGTCGACCAGCGCGCCGTCCTCGACCAGCACGAAGCGGGTGCTGCGCGAACCGAGGTCGAGCAGCGCAACGACGTGCTTCTTCGTGCCCGTGGCCGGCAGGGTGGAGCCCGAGTCCGCGGCAGCCTCGGGGACCTCGAGGGCACCGGCCCAGTCGGCGGCCCGGTACAGCGCCATGGCATCGAGTTCGACGTGGTGCGGCTCGCGCTTCACGCCGGCCATGGCGGCGAGCGTGGTGCGGAGACCTGCCTTCGGTACCGCGGCGACGAGCACCTTCGTGCCCTCGCCCGTGGTGCCGTTCGACGGACCGACCTCGTGGAAGTCGACGACCATGTCGTCGATCGAGTGGCTGTGGATGGCGCCTTCGACCTCGGCCTTGATGACCTTGCGGATCGCGTCGCTGCCCTTGAAGGGCACCTCGATGGTGCGCAACACGGCCTCGCGGCAGGGATGCGACATGATGCTGTCGCCGCGGAAGCCGCCGTCCTCGTACGCGGACTTCACCGCCTGCGCAGCCGCCTCGGCATGCGCGGCGGGCTCACGGGAGCCGCCCTCGAGCTTCACGATCGCATGACCCAGCAGCCGGGTCTTGCGATGGGAACCGTCGAGCTCAACCACCTTGATGGCATGCTCACCCAGATCGATGCCGGTCATCCTGGCCATGTGTCACCTGCTGTTCGTGCCGCCGCTCAGGCGGTCGTATTCGGCGCGCTGACGTTCGTCGAGCAGCCTGCGGATGCGCTGCTCCTCACGATCGCGTGCCGCCTGCAGCTGCGCCTGCACCGTGGCAGGAAGCTGCGCTTGATCGGTCGTACGGAACACCTCGAGCTCCTCGTCGCGGCGGCGCTGCAGCACCATGCGGAGCAGGCCTGCCTGCTCGTCCGTCAGCCGGAAGTCACGGGTGAACCTCGCGACGTACTCGGCATCGGGCGATGCCGTCGTCGTGGGTTCCGTGGCGCTCCTGCCGATGGCGAGACCGAGGGTCATTCCGGCGGCAAAGCATCCCAGAGTGGTGCCGAGAATCCAGAACCGTGCGCGCCTCACCGCCGCTGCGGCTCCCGGGCCGGCTGCTGCAGGTCCTGGATCCCCGCATCGAGCTGCTGCATCGCGCGCATGACGGCATCGGGTGCGGCCTCGAGGCGCTTGTCGGGACCCTTGCCGAACAGTCCGCTGGCCCACAGCGCGGCGCCGGCCACCACGACGGCAGCGGCCACGAGCACGCGACGGCAGGTCTGTTCGATCTCGCGCTCGGCGCGGAGGTCCATGCCGGGAACCAGGCCCTGCCGGTGCACGGCCGCGGCCACTTCGGCAGCGAAGCCGGCAGGGGCCGCGACGCGCCCGCGGCGGGCAGCGGCGAAGAAGCCCCGCACCTGCTGATCCTGCTGCAGGCGTGCCTGCAGGACCGGATCCGATGCCACCTGCGCCTCGGCCGCACGGCGCGCAGCTTCGTCGAGCTGGCCGTCCATCAGGCGCTGCAGGAGGAGTGCTTCGCGTTGCGAGGGTTGGCGGGTCATGGTGCGGGATTCTGGGGCACGAGTTCGGGATGGAGCCGCTCGAGGGCGGCCTTGAAGCGCTGGCGGGCGCGGAAGAGGCGCGATTCGACGGTGCCGATGTTGCAGCCGAGCACCCGGGACATCTCGGTGTAGCTGAGGTCCTCGAACTCGCGCAGGATGAGGATGGTGCGGAACTTCTCGGGCAGCGAGTCGAGGATCCGCTGGGTCACTGCAGCCAGTTCGGCATCCATCAGCGGCTGCTCGGGCGACTGGGTCGTCGCGCCGCCCAGTTGCCTGCCGGCATCCAGCGCGGCCTCGTCCTCGACCAGTTGCAGCTTGCGACGCTTGCCGCGCGCGAGGTGGTCGGCCGCCGTGTTGACGGCGATGCGGTACAGCCAGGTGAAGAAGGCAGAATCCTGCTGGAAGGTGTGCAGCTTGCGGAACACCTTGAGGAACACCTCCTGCGCCAGGTCCTCGCACTCGATCGGGTCGCGCACGTAGCGCGACAGCAGGCGGAAGATGCGGTCCTGGTAGCGGCCCACCAGCGTGGCGAACGCGCCGCCACTGCCCTCGAGGACTGCGGCGATCAGCGTCGGGTCGTCGGCTTCGGCGATGGGCTTCAAGGCGAACACGGGTCGGCTTGGATGGCCGAGCGCGCCAAATCTTCCCACCTCACCCGCTGCGGACGTCCGGAAATGGGGCCTGCGCGGGCGGAAACAGCCAGCCGCGACCGGTCAGTCCGCCCGGTCGAGCAGGTGCCCCATCTTGTCGCGCTTCGCTTCCAAGTACTTGGCGTTGTGGGGGTTGGGTTCGATCCGCAGCGGAACCTGCTCCACCACCTCGAGGCCGTAACCCTGCAGGCCGGTCAGCTTCTTGGGGTTGTTGGTGAGCAGCCGGAGCTGGCGCACCCCGAGGTCGTGCAGGATCTGCGCACCGGTGCCGAACTCCCGTTCGTCGGGGCGGAAGCCCAGGTGCTTGTTGGCCTCGACGGTGTCGAGCCCGTTCTCCTGCAGGGCGTAGGCGCGCAGCTTGTTGGCGAGGCCGATGCCGCGGCCTTCCTGGCTGATGTAGAGCAGCACGCCGCGCCCTTCCTTCTGGATGCGCTGCATGGCCTCGTGGAGCTGCGGGCCGCAGTCGCACCGCAGCGAGCCGAACACGTCGCCGGTGAGGCACTGCGAGTGGACGCGCACCATGATCGGCCGCTCGATGGGCGGGAACCTGCCGTGCTCCGGCGGCCGGTCGATGCCCACCGTGAGGGCCACGTGCACGCGCCCGTCGACGCGGCTCACGTAGGTGTGGCTGTCGAAGGGACCGAAGCTCGTGGGCATGACCGTGGTCGCCACGCGGTCGATGAGGCGCTCGCGGCGCCTGCGGTACTCCACGAGGTCGGCGATCGCCGCCATCTTGATGCCGTGCTTCGCCGAGAACACCTCGAGGTCTGGCACCCGCGCCATCTCACCGTCGTCCTTGATGATCTCGCAGATCACGCCTGCTGGACGGAGCCCGGCGAGGCGGCAGAGGTCGACGATGCCCTCGGTCTGGCCGGTGCGCACGAGTACGCCGCCGTCGCGCGCGCGCAGCGGCGCCACGTGGCCCGGGCGCACGACGTCGGTGGGCTTCGCATCGGGCTTCACGGCGGCGAGGATGGTCGTGGCGCGGTCGCGCGCCGAGATGCCGGTGGTCACGCCCTCGCGCGCCTCGATGGTGACGGTGAAGGCGGTGCCGAAGCGCGATCCGTTCTCCTGCACCTGCATCGTGAGGCCGAGTTGGTCGCAGATCGCGCCTTCGAGCGCGAGGCACACCCAGCCGCGCGCGTCGCGGATCATCTGGTTGACGAGTTCCGGGGTGGCGAACTCGGCAGCGAAGCAGAGGTCGCCCTCGTTCTCCCGGTTGGGATCGTCGACCAGGATGATGGGCCTGCCGGCGCGCAGCTCGTCGAGGATCTCGGGAATCGGGGAGAAGGTCATGGCTGGTTGCCTGAGTTGAAGGGCGAAGGAGTGTAGCGATTCGTCGGGCGCTGCGCGAAGACGCGACAGTGTCCGGGACCGCGACAGCGCCGCGGGGCCTGCGCCCGGAACCACCGGTGCCAATGGGCCCTTGGCGGCTGCCCGGCAAACGGCTGCTTGTCCTTCAGTGGTTCCCGCAGGCCAGCCGATCCCATCGGATGCAGCGGCGCATGCCGTTGCAGAGAGGCAACTTGTGAAGCGCACCCTCGTCGAAATCGGATGCGGCATTGCCGCGGTCGCCGCCATGGTCGGATTCCACAGCCAGGTGGCAAGGCTGCAGCTCAGCGTGCGGGAGATCGACGACCTGCGCAGCAGGCTCGAACAGGCGGTGGCCAACACCACCAAGAAGGCCGAGATCGACGAGCTGCTGCAGGTGCGCGAACAGCTGCTGGGCGAACTGGAGCTGCGCATGCACGAGCTCGACGGCCAGCTGCAGCACGCCAGCAAGGGCACCGAGATGGCGCGCTCCCTCCAGCAGCAGCTGGAACGCGACCGCGCCGAGCTCGCGCAGCTGCGTTCCGAGTACCGCAGCACCTCCGAGCGCACGCGCGCCATGGTCGACGCGCACCTCGACGAGCTGCGCGTCCGGGAGCAGGCAGCCGCGATGCGCATCCAGCAGACGCAGCAGGAGGTCGCGCAGATCGCCGAGGCCGTGATGCCGGATTCGCGCCAGCTCACCAACACCATGCTGCTGCCCACCGTGCAGCTCAACGGCGTGGACACCGTGGGCTCGGGCACGCTCGTCTTCTCGGGCACCAACCCGAAGACGGCGAAGGTCGAGTCGTGGGTGCTCACCGCCAACCACGTGGTGCGGAACATCCTCGCCGACACGCCCAAGGCCGAGGCCGAGGGCTTCGACGTGACCATCTACCTTCCCGAGGGCAACGTGGTGACCAAGGGCCACCTCGTGACCGGCAACCCGCGCATCGACAGCGCGATGGTGCGGATCGACGGCGACCGGGTGTACCCGTACGTCGCGCTGGTCCAGCCCGAGCGCAAGGGCGAGGCCGTGCGCGTGTGGGATCCGGTGTGCGCCGTGGGCTGTCCGCTGGGCAACGACCCGGTGCCCTCGCACGGACAGGTGAGCTCGCTCACCAACGAGCTCAACGGCTCGAACTACTGGATGATCACGGCCCCCACGTACTTCGGGAACAGCGGCGGCGGCGTCTACCACGCCACCTCACGGAAGCTGATCGGCGTGTTCTCGAAGATCTACACCCACGGCAAGGGCAACCCGGTGGTGATCCCGCACATGGGCCTGTGCACCCCCATCGACACCGTGCGCGACTGGCTCCGGGGCGAGGGCCTCGACCACCTGCTGGGCGGCGCGGAGACGGTGGTCGCGGAAGCCACCGCGGCACAGGTCACCAAGGGCGACTGACGGGCGCGATCGCGCGGGTCAGGCGCCCAGCTGGCGCTCGAGGCGGCGGAGTTCGTCGTTGTCGGGATCGATGCGCAACCCGTCCTGCACGGTGTAGCGCGCCTCGTCCATGCGCCCGAGGCGCATGAGGTAGATGGCGCGATCCGCGTAGAGCACCACGTCGTCAGGGCGCTCCTCGATGGCCTGGTCGACCAGTTCCCACGCGCGCTTCGGGTTCCCGCGTTCGTCGAAGGCCACGGCCATCTCGCGCAGGATGTCCGGGTGGAACGGCGAGATCTCGAGTGCGGCCTCGAACAGGTCGACGGCGGCATCGAGGTCGTTCATGCGGCGGCGCGCGATCGCAGCCAGGTAGAGCGCCGGCCAGAACTCGGGCTGCGCGTCGACCCAGCGGCGCAACTGGGACAGGTGGCGGCCGGGTTGGCGGCCCTGCAGCACGCCATCGGCCACGACGTTGAACTTGCGCTCGAAGTCGGGCTCGGCGGCGACGAGCAGCGCGCGCACGGCATCGTCGCGCAGGCCCTCGGTGACGCGGTCGTCGCGCAGGGCGTCCTCGAGTTCGACGCGTCCCTGCTCGGTTGCACCGAGCTTCATCAGGCAGAGCCCGAGGTCCACGCGATCCTGGCCGTCGAGGACCCCGCACAGGTCGAGCAGGAGTTCCTTCAGGCCCTCGGGCGGCTGCAGGTCGGCAAGGTGCTCGTTGAGGTACTCGAGCATCACGCCGGCGCCGCGCTCGTGGTCCTCCCACTCGCTGCTGCGGACCGCGCGCTCGCGCAGGCGGCGCAACCCGCGCAGCACCATGTCCCAGCCGTCGAGGTCCTTCGACTCGCTGAAGTACAGCCTTGCCAGGTGGGCGAAGAAGTCCGGATGGCCGTCGAGCGAGAGGCCCTTGAGCCACAGGTCGCGTGCCTCGACGGTCTGACCCTTCTTGGCCAGCAGGATGCCGAGGCTCTCGAGGCCGCGCGCGGGCGGCGGGTCCATCGACGCGGCGTGCTCCAGCCACGACAGTGCGCGCTGGTCGTCGCCGAGTTCGGTGAGCTGGTCCGCGACCGCCACGCAGCCCTCGCCGTCGACGGGCTGCAGCGAGTAGCAGCGGTCGAGGAAGCGCTGGCAGTCGGCCTTGTCGAGCCTGCGGTCCTCGAGCGCCATCGCGAGCGTCGAGTGCGCGACGCGCAGGGCCAGCCCGAAGGTGGGGTCGAGCGCGAGCGCGTCTGCGAACGGCAGCATCAGGGCGGACAGTTCGCCGCGCACCTCGATCTGCAGGTCACCGCTCAGGAGCATCGCGTTGTCGAGGCCGAGCAGGAACGCGAGGAACGCCTTGCCGTTGCTGGTGAGCAGGCCCTTGGGCGGTTCGAGCCAGGCGAGTTCGAGCAGCCGTGCGAGCCGGCGCGCGATCTGCAGCAGCCCCGGCACCGGGTCGGCCACCGACACGGTGCCTGCAGTCTGGCTGCGGAAGCCGTCGGCGTCCCCGGCGAAGAACACGTGGAACTCCACCTGCAGCTGGTCGCCTGCGCGCTGCACGGTGCCGCCCACCACGGCGCGCGACCGGTCGCCTGCAGGCAGCATGTCGAAGGCCTCGTCCGACGAGAGCGGTTCGTCGAGGTGCACCCAGTCCACGGGCCCCTCGTCCGGCGCGGTCTGCAGTTCGAGCATGCCCGTGGGCCCGTGCTGGCCCTGGTTGAGCAACTGGTGCACGAAATCGGGGATGCGCCGCGCCAGCAGCCCGGCATCGAGTTCTCCGAAGGACTCGGACTCGATCGCCGCGAGCGGCAGGAACATCACGTCCGGGGCGTGGTGCATCATCCGGGTGGCCAGCGCAGGTCGCGGCCTGCAAGCACGTGGACGTGGAGGTGGAACACGCTCTGGCCCGCGCCGGCGCCGCTGTTGATCACGGTGCGGAAGTCGGCGTGGCCCTGCGCGCGGGCGAGTTGTGCCGCAACCGCGAGCAGGTGGCCGAGCACCGGTGCATCGGCCGCGTTCGCGTCACCGAGCCGAGCGATGGCCTTGCGCGGGACGACCAGCACGTGGAACGGCGCCTGCGGCGCGATGTCGCGGAAGGCGATGCAGTGCTCGTCCTCGTGCAGCAGCGTGGCCGGGATCTCCCTGCGCAGGATGCGCGCGAACACGTTGTCTGGGTCGTAGCTCAACGGGGCGTGGTGCGGGAGAACACGAGGACACCACGTGCCTCGGCGGCAGCGGCAAGTCCGGAGGGGAGGATCATGGGCTCGAAACCCCTCCCTGCCAAGGAAACAGGGTCCACATCGATGCCGCCCCTGCCGCGAACCAGCGCGAGGTGCGTGCAGCGGGGATCGGCGAGGGCCGCCTCGAGGTCCTCGGCAGTGAAGGCCCGGGGCGGCGGCGGCTTACGGCCGGCGAAAAACGCCAGCCTCGGCATGTCCGTGGCCACCTGGTCGCCCGGGCGGAGTTGCGCGGCGAGGTGCTCGCCCAGTTCGCGCTCGACGCTCCTGCCGGTGTTGCGCGGGACGAGCACGCGGACCTCGCTTGTGACGAGTGCGGCGAGAACGAGGCCGGCAAGGAGCCGCAGGCGTGGCGCCGCGAGCAACCGCACCAGTGCCACGGCCGCGAAGGGCAGCAACAGCATGCACTGGGCAGTGAAGAAGCGGTGGTGCGCGAACAGGCCGGGGGCCACGAGGCACTGCACGAGGAGCGGAGCGAGGAGCAGTGCGGCGGGGTCGCGCAGTGCGCGCGGGCGGACGAGCCACGCACCGGCGAGGAACAACGGGAAGGCGACGAAGCCCATCGACTCACCCAGTGCGAGCGGCACCTGCGCCAGTTCGACGAGCCAGTGCCAATGGGGCTGCATTGCCCCGCCCACGCCCTCGGCGTAGACGAATGCGGCCTTGGGGGTGAGCACGAAGCCGTGCCCCGCGAGGGCGAGGCTCGCGGGCAACAGCGCGCAGAGCGGCAGCGCGACGACCACCAGCCGCGCGGCATCGGCCCTGCGCCCACGCACACCGAGCCATGCGGCACCGAGCACGACAAGCGCGGCGCCCTCCGGCCGTGCGAGCCACGCGCAGGCACCCATGGCGCCGGCAAGTGCGGCTCCGGCTGCCTGCCTGCGACATGCGAGCAGCGCCCACGCCCATGTGGCCGTGGCGAGGTAGAAGGGTCCCTCGCTCATGCACTCGGCGGGGTGACGGCAGTACCAGGTGCCGCATGCGTACAACGCAGCGGTCCATGCGGCGATGCGCGGACCGTGCAGTGCACCTGCCATTGCTGCGAGCGGCACCAGCGCGAGCGTGCCGCAGCCTGCGGCGACCAGTTGGCCTGCGGCCACCGGGTCGAGCGACGGGAACCACGCGAGCAGCGGGGCCACGAGCGCGGGGTAGAGCGGGTGGAACACCGTCGACAGGAAGCCCTGCACGTCGCCCCGTGCCAGTTGCTGGGCCATCCACAGGTAGGTGACCCCGTCCCGCCCCGGCACCTCGGTGGCAAGGCACGCCCACGCACGGAGCAGCGCAGCCGCGGGCAGCAGGACCCAGAGGGCTCGGGGCACGGCCGCATCGAAACGGACCAGCCCCTGCTCGGCAACGCCCCGAGTCGCTATCCTCCTCCCGCCAATGGAACGCCCCGCGGTCACCCCCCTGACGCTCGCGATCGCCGGTGGCTCGGGGAGCGGGAAGACGACGCTTGCGCGCGCAGTGGCCAAGCTGCTGGGCGACGGCTGCGCGGTGCTGGACCACGATTCCTACTACCGCTGCCTCGGGCACCTGCCCGCGGACCAGCGCGCCCTGGTCAACTTCGACCACCCGGACAGCCTCGAGAACGAGCTGCTGGTGAAGCAACTGCTGCAGCTCCGGAAGGGCCAGCAGGTGGTGAAGCCGAAGTACGACTTCGCGACCCACACGCGGCTGCCCGAGGGCGAACTGGTGATGCCGCGACCGGTGATCCTCGTCGAGGGCATCCTGGTGCTGGCTGTGCCGCAACTGCAGCGTGCCTTCGACCTGCGCGTGTTCGTCGACGCCCCCAAGGATCTCCGCTTCCGCCGGCGCCGCCAGCGCGACGTGCGGGACCGCGGTCGCACCGAGGACAGCGTGCAGGCGCAATGGCAGGCGACCGTGCAGCCGATGCACGAACGCTTCGTGGAGCCCTCGCGCACCAGCTGCGACCTGGTCGTCTCCGGGACCGAGGACGTGGCCGCGGCAGCGCGGCGGATCGCCTCTGCACTCAGCGCCTGCAGCCGGCACGGCGGCCGCGTCGAGGCCACGGCGTCGGCCGAGGCCTCGAACTGACCTGCCGCGGCGCGGCGCGGCTCACTGCACGCGGATCGTGGCGGGCATCATGGCCCACACCTTGGGCCGGGCCTGCGGCTGGAACGCATCGCGCAGCAGCACCATGAGGCCGTCGAGGCGCATCGTGCGCGCGGCGAGGGTCGCGAGGCCGGGCTGCAACGCAGCCTGAGCCGAGGCGTCACCGCCGAACGAGTCGAACAGCGAGTCGGCGAAGCTGCGGGCCTTGGGCACGTGGTTGACCTCGACCTTGTCGTCGACGCCAGCCTGCTTGCGCACCATGGCCAGCGCGTCGTCGAGGCCGCCGAGCGCATCGACGAGGCGGAGGTCGAGCGCCTGCTTGCCGGACCAGACGCGACCGCCGGCGACGGCATTGAGCGCCTCGACGCTCATCTTGCGCGAGGCCGCGGCCTTCTCGATGAACATCGCGTAGATCGAGTCGGTCAGGTTCTGCATGCGCAACCGCAGCGTCTCGGGCAGGGGACGGTCGAGCGCCTCCATCGTCGGGCCCTCGTCGAGGGCGACGATCTCGTTCTTCACACCGAGGCGGCGCATGAGCGGGCCCGCCTTGAGGACGAGGCCGAACACGCCGATCGAGCCGGTGATCGTCGCGCTCTCGGCGAGGATGGGCCGGTCGACCATGGTGATCCAGTAGCCGCCCGAAGCCGCCAGCTCGCCCATCGAGAAGACGAGCGGCTTCTTCGCGGCGAGGCGCTCGATGGCGAGGCGGATGTTCTCGCTCGCGGTGGCGCTGCCGCCGGGCGAGTTGATGCGGATCACGACACCCTTCACCTCGTTGTTCTCGGCCAGCTTGTCGAGCAGTTCGACGGTGGGTCCCGAGACGATGGCGCCCGGTGCGGCGCTGGTGCCGTCCTGGAT
>JBEATZ010000433.1:0-5004 GCA_041161695.1 Planctomycetota bacterium
AGCTTCATCGCCGACGTCGAGTCGGCAGTGACCCTGCTGAACCCCAACTCGGACATCCAGATCGGCGGCACCGGCCGCGTGAACGGCAAGAACCACCACATCGCGGGCGGCCTCGTCGGCAGCGGCGACACCTACGGCATCGCCACCATCCCGAGCGGCTCGGTGGCCACCCTGCTGTCGCGACTCACCACCTCTGAACGGAGCAAGGTGGACGGCATGGGCGGAACGCCCAGCCTCGGGCTCGTGTCCATCCCCGACATCAACACGATCGTCACCGAGTCGCGCAATGCCGCGCACTTCGTGCTCACCAACCGCGTGGTGGCCGGCGGCACCTACGGCAACGCATCCACGGGCCAGGGCTACATCGTGTACCGCGACGGCGACGTGCAACTGACCGGCAACCTGCGGGGCGCCGGCCTGCTCGTGGTGACCGGCAACCTGCGCGTCACCGGCACCATCAACTGGACGGGCATCATCGTTGTGCTCGGCAAGATCGAGTGCGGCGCCGGCACCGCCCAGGTCTACGGCGGCACCATCATGGGCAACACGGGCAACCTGCTCGACCTCCGCGGCACCGTCGACCTGCGCTACTCGCGCGCCGGGGTCAACATCGCCCGCAACCTCGCTGGTCGCTACGTCGCGTTCAACGGCTGGCAGGAGATCTCGGTCAACTGACCTTTCGGGCACGTTCCCAGACCAGACAGACGCACACACGGAGAGTCATGCAACCAGCCAAGCAGATCGAACTGGTCCAAGCCGGCGGCGACGCGCCGCGGCGCACGCACGAGCGAGGGAAGTCGCGCAGCACCCGCGCGGTGCGCAACCTCGTGTTCGCCCCGCTGCTCACCGTGATCGCCAGCAGCTGGCTCGCCTCCTGCTTCTGGCAGGCGCCGGGTGAGACCGTGGTCGCGGCCCGCCCGGCCGAGGTCGATGCACTGCCCACGGGCTACGAGCAGCTCGTCGAGACGCTGGAGCAGCTGAAGCGCTGCTGGGTGCCCGCAGACCGGCAGCGCCTCCAGGAGTCCCTCCTCGACCGGAGGGACGAACTCGCCACGCCGCTGCTGTGGATGCTCGAGCGCCCCACCCACCCGCGGTTCGGCGAGGCTGCCACCCTCGCCTCCCTCATCGACCTCGAGGAGGGCCTCGAACTGCTGCATGCTGCAGCGGAGCACGAACGCGCAGAGGTGCGTGCAGCTGCAGCCAGGGCCCTCGAGCCGATGGACCCGCTGCCGGCATCGCGCATCATCGACCTCATCCACGACGAGGAGAAGGTCGCCCAGCTCGCAGGCCTGGCCATCGCCGAGTCGCGCGAGGACAAGCCCGTCACGCTCACGATCGCCGCCATCCAGGGCCTTGCCGCACCGGATGCCGAAGTGCGCGACCTTGCATGGCGCGCCCTGCCGGACCTGGTCCCCGCGGAGGCGGCTGCCGACCTCGTCAGCCTCGTCGACCACCCGGGCGCGGCCGCACTGGTGATCCAGGCGCTCGGCCGCCTGGAACCAGGGGAACGCACGGCACTCGTGGTCGTGGAACAGCTCGAATCGCTTCCGTCCGAGCACCAGGCCATGCTGCTGTCGACCCTCGGGGCCATGGCCGGGGAGCAGCGTGTGCGCGACCGGCTGTGGCAGATCGCGCTCGGCAACGTGGATCCGGACCTACGGACCCTCGCGTTGCGCAGCCTCGACGCCTGTGCCGGCGGCGATGCCTCGCGCCTGCCCGCGGACCTGTCGGACTGGGAACCGACCATGCGGTACTACGCGGCGCGCATGAAGCTGCGCGAAGGCGACGTGGCAGGGCTGCCGTTGCTGCTGGACCTGGCAGTCCTCGAGGGACCGGACCACTCCTTTGCCCGGGCCGGAGCCCGCAGGATCCTCGCACGCATGAGCAGGATGGCGCCACACAGCGACATCGAGGCATTCCGTGCTTGGGCGAGGACCCAGGACCGCATCGTGGACACGGGACTGCCGCCTGCTGCGCCGATCTGATCGTCCAGCCGAGCCTTGCCTCGGTGGCGCGGATCGCTCTGCTCCTCCAGCGTGCAGGGCAACGAGACGCAGGAAATCCGACCCGCCACGACCGCGTGGTCCGAGTTCCGCGCCCTGCTGGCGCTCGGAGGCCCGATCGCGCTCGCCCAGCTGGGGATGACGTCGCTCAACTTCGTCGACATCCTCTGGCTCGGCCACTACCGGGCCGACGCGCTGTCGGCGATGGCGCTGGGGAACAACCTCGTCTGGGCCGCAATGGTGTTCTGCATGGGCGTGGTGACCGTGGTCGACCCGCTGCTCTCGCAGGCAGTGGGCGCACGGGACGGCGACGCCATCACCCGCGCCAAGCTCCGGGGACTCGTGCTGTCCCTGCTGCTCGCCGCGCCTGCCGGACTGCTGCTGCTCCCGGCGGCGCCGATCCTGGCCTTCTTCGGCCAGCCGCCCGAACTCGTGCCCGATGCCGCGACCTACGCACGCATCAATGTGCTCGGCATCCTGCCGTTGCTCTGGTTCCACGTGCTGCGCACGTTCCTGAGCGCACACGGACGGGTCCGGGCCCAGCTCGTGGTCATCGTCGGCGGCAACATCCTCAACGCCTTCGTCGACTGGCTCTGGATCTTCGGGAACTGGGGGTTCACCGAGATGGGTGTCGCGGGGGCTGCCTGGGCAACCGTGGCCGTGCGCTGGGTGATGTGCTTCATGCTCTTCGCCGTCGCCTGGCGCGAGGCCGCCCCACACCTTGTGCGGATGGGTGATGCGACCATGCGCGGGCAGGCGCTCGATCCGCGCGTGCTCTGGCGCATGGTGCGCGCCGGCTCCCCCATCGGCGCGCAGTACGCGCTGGAGATGGGCATCTTCGCGCTCACGATGCTCCTCGTCGGCTGGTCCGGCTCGGCTGCGCTGGGCGGCCACCAGGTCACGCTGCAACTCGCCTCGATGAGCTTCATGGTGCCGCTCGGCATCAGCATGGCCGCCTCGGTGCGCATCGGCTGGGCCGTGGGCCGCGGCGACCACGAGTCCGCGCGACGCAGCGCGCGCGTGGCCATGGCCGCCGGGGTGCTGGTGATGTGCGGCTTCGCCGCGCTGTACACGACCGTCCCCGGCGCCCTCGGCAGGATGTTCACCGACGACCCTGGCATCCTGGGCTGGACCGTGCTCCTCCTGCCCATTGCCGGCGTGTTCCAGGTGGTGGACGGTGCCCAGGTCGTGGCGATCGGCTGCCTGCGCGGGCTCGGTGACACGCGCAGCCCGTTCCTCGCGAACCTGGCAGGCTACTGGGTGCTGGGACTGCCGCTCGGCATCTGGCTCTGGGACCTCATGGACCGCGACCCGCAGGGCCTCTGGTGGGGACTGGCACTCGGGCTCGGGTTCGTGGCCGCGTTCCTCGTGCTCCTGCTGTACCGGCGGCTGGCCGAGGGCCGCACGCGCATGCGCGTCGACTGAGCCTCACCAGCCGAAGCGGTCGGGGAAGCGCGCGGCAAGCGCCTCGCGCACCTTGCGCATCCTGCGCCGCAACGACCACCTCGGACGGCGGGCCGTCGCGAGCGCCGCGCGGATCTCGGCAAGGCCCTGACCTGCATCGGCCCGGAATCGCTGTGCGAGGAGCGGCAACAGCGCTTCGACCTGTTCGCGCGGCGCCGAGTGGATCCACGGGGAGTCGGCGAGTTCTCGCAGGAAGCACTCCGGACGGCTGCGCGCGAGCACCATCAGCCGGTTGCGCTCGCCGAGTTCGTCCTTCCAGACCGTCGCCTTGCGGATCGACCCGTGGCCCTCGTGCACGCAGCGCGCAGCCGGGACGAACAGGCAGTGCCAGCCGCGCTGCTGCCAGCGCAGCGCGAGGTCCACGTCCTCGTAGTACATGTGGAACGCCTCGTCCTGGCCACCCACCTCGCGCCATGCATCCGTGCGCACGAGGACACAGCAGCCCGAGACTCCCCACACCCGTTCCGTGCCACCGAAGGCACGCAAGCGCTTGCCCTGGTCGCGATCGACCCAGCGCAGGTCGTCGCGCTCGACGATACCCGTGGTGCAGATGCGGCCATCGGGATAGGTGATGAGGGGCGCAGCGGCTGCTGCCCGGGAGTCAGCCTCCAGTGCCGCGACGAGCAGCCGGACCGCGGCAGGCTCGATCACCGCATCGGTGTTGAGCAGCAGGGCATGGGGCCCCTTGCTGCGTGCCACGCCGAGGTTGTTCGCCGCCGTGTAGTTGTTGCGCGCACTGCGCAGCACCTCGACCTGCGGGAAGTCGCGCGCAAGCAACGCGAGCGACCCGTCGGTGGATCCGTTGTCCACGACGAGCACGTCGAGCGGACCGTCGTGGTCCTGGGCCGCCACGGCGCGCAGGCAGGCGGCGAGGTACTCCTCGCCGTTCCAGTTCACGATCACCACCTGCACGCGCGCTGCCATGGTCGTCTTCCGTGTTTCGGCCGTGCCGGCGGCCGCACTCCACCGGAGCGGGGTGCTTCCGCATGATCCGGCACCACCGGGCGGGACACAACCACCGTGGAACCGATCGGTCGCACGCACACACGGTTGACTCGGCAGTGCGCGGGTGCCGATAGCATCGGACCGGACCCACCATGCTGGACATCGGGATCGACACGTCGCGCACCGCGGAGACCAAGACGGGCCTCGGCTCCTATGGAGCCTCGCTGCTCGACGGGCTCGCACGCATCGACCGGACCAACCGCTACACGCTGCACCCGTTCCTGCACCAGTGCTTCGTCGACCGGTTCGACCGCGCCCACCGCCCGCGCCAGTCGAACTTCCGCACCTCGCGCGGATGGCTGCCGCGCCCCTTCGTGGTGAAGGCCTGGCACAAGGGCTGGATCGACAAGGACTGGCTCATCGGCGGTCCGCACGACGTCTTCCTCGCGCCGTTCCATGCCGTGCCCAACCGCCACATGGGCCGGCTGGTGAGCGTCTTCCACGACGTTGCTTTCCTGGCGCACCCCGAGTTCAGCACCGAGGAGAACGTGCGCTTCTGCACGAGCCAGCTCGAGCAGGCCCGACTGCGGGC
>JBEATZ010000024.1:0-2838 GCA_041161695.1 Planctomycetota bacterium
TTGCCCCGTCACGCTTTCGCGCATTGCGGAAGATTCGTTACTGCAGCCTCCCGTAGGAGTCCGAGCAGTGTCTCAGTCTCGATGCGGCGGGCCGTGCTCTCACACCCGCTACCCGTCTTCGCCTTGGTGAGCCGTTACCTCACCAACTAGCTGATAGGAGATTCCCCACTCTCAAGGCGGTAAACCTTTGATCTCTCGATCACATCGGGTATTGATCCGGATTTCTCCGGGGTATCCCCGACCTCGAGGCATGTAGGAATCTATTCCTCGCCCTTTCGCCACTCCTGTATTGCTACAGGCGTTCGACTTGCATGTTTTAGCCATGCCGCCAGCGTTCAATCTGAGCCAGGATCAAACTCTTCACTTAAGATCGTTGCTGCAGGGCAAGCCCTGCGTTGCTTCGAATTGAGAGTTGCCTGGCGACCCACCCTTTCGGATGGGCCGGTCTTTATCGTCGGTCCACACTTTCGCGTTCCGACGTGCCGGGATGGCTATCCCGGCAATTTTGGACATCCATTCGCCTCACCCTTGCCTTGCGGCTCGGGATCGGTGATGGCTGTGGAATTGACCGTTCACTTCGTTTGGCTTCACGAAGGATGTCCAGGCGAGCTGCTGTGACAGCTCGCTTTTGCCTGCATCTGCAGGCTGCCACCGCACTCCGGTCGTGACCGATGTGCGATGACGGCGCATCCTCGCGGCGTTCCAACTGTTCACTTGTCAAAGAAGGCCGCCTCAGACGAATCTGAAGCGGGTCGCGAATGGTACCGAAAGCCCCTACGCCGTCAAGGGGGTTGGGTGGCATTCCGGGCGGGAAACTGCGTTTTTCTTCGGGAACGACACGGTTTCCGCGTGGACCGCGCCACCGCGTGGATTATCGACGAACCGCGGTTATTCGGCAACGGACACGACGGCAGCGTCCACGCGGGCGGCTCCCAACGCGCGCAGGAGCACTGCCGTTTCGGCGAGCGTGGCGCCAGTCGTCCGAACATCATCGACCAGCACCAGATGCATGCCCGCCGCCATGCGCCGGCCGCATGCACGCGCCACGAACCGTGCGTGCGCGTCTCCCGGCGCCACGCGCGAGGCCCGCGCGGAGCGGTCGACCTGCGTGCCGAGCGTCCGCTGCCGCAGCGGCCGGACCACGGGAACGCGTGCGACGCGCGACGCGGCGGCCGCGATCACCCCCGCGTGGTCGATGCCGCGGGCGCGCGCCCGGATCCACGGCATCGGCACCGGCACCAGGCGCGTCCATGGGTCGCCCCGGCTGATCACGCCGCACCTGCACAGTTGTTCGCCAAGGAGCCTACCCAGCCGCTCGCCCATCGCTTCCCACCGAGCATGCTTCACGTCGATCACCCAGCGCCGCAGCGCCCCATCGTGCGCACCGAGGCGGACCACGGTGGCGGGGCCATCTGGGTGACGAGCACACCCGTCGCAGCGCGACGATCCGCACCGGGCGCACCACGTCCACGCCCGGTCCGGGCGCCACCCGGCATCCCGCACCGCGTCCGCCGGCGCGGGCAGGCCCTGCCCGAGCAGCTCGTCCGCCGCCTGCTGCAGCCATGACCCCAAAAGCACCGCCACCGCGCCAGTGTGGCGCGGCGGCGGGAAGGATCGCGGGAATCCGGCGGAAGTTCGCGCTCAGCGCGCGGCCATCTTGCGAAGCACCGTGTGCAGGATGCCGCCGTTTCGGTAGTAGTCGACCTCCACGGGGGTGTCGATGCGGCACTGCACCTGGAAGGTCTTCTTCGCGCCGGTCTTCGGGCAGGTGGCCGTGACCATGAGCTGCTGGCGCGGCTGCACCTTGTCGTCGACCGCCACGTCGAAGTGCTCCTCGCCGGACAGTCCGAGGCTCTCGCGGGTCTGGCCGTCGAGGTACTGCAGGGGCAGCACGCCCATGCCCACCAGGTTGGAGCGGTGGATGCGCTCGTAGCTCTCGGCGAGCACGAACTTCACGCCCAGCAGGAAGGTGCCCTTGGCCGCCCAGTCGCGCGAGCTGCCGGTCCCGTACTCCTTGCCCGCCAGCACGCAGAGGGCGGTGCCCTCCTGCTGGTACCGCATCGCGGCGTCGTACAGGAACATCTTCTCGTTGGTGGGCAGGTGGCGCGTCCAGCCGCCCTCCACCTCGACCAGCAGGTTGCGGAGCCGGATGTTGGCGAAGGTGCCGCGCGTCATCACGCGGTCGTTGCCGCGGCGGGCGCCGTACTGGTTGAAGTCGGCCGGTTGCACGCCGTTCTCGACCAGGTACTTGCCGGCAGGCGAGTCCTTCTTGATGTTGCCCGCGGGCGAGATGTGGTCGGTGGTGACCGAGTCGCCGAGGACCGCGAGGGCGCGCGCGCCACGGATGGCGCCGATGGTGCCCACGTCGCGGGTCATCGTCGTGAAGAACGGCGGCTCCTGGATGTAGGTGCTCTTCGGGTCGAAGGTGTACAGGTCACTCTTCGTGGCCGTGATCTGGCGCCACATGGGCGGGCCCTGGTCGACGATCCCGTACTCCCGGCGGAAGGCCTCCGGCGACATGCTCGTCCGGATGGCTTCCTGGATCTCGGCGTGGGTGGGCCAGATGTCCTTGAGGAACACCGGCTTGCCATCCGAGCCCGCGCCGACCGGCTGGGTTGCGAAGTCGATGTCGACGGTGCCGGCGAGCGCGTAGGCGACCACGAGGGGCGGTGAGGCCAGGTAGTTGGCCTTCACGTCGGGATTGACGCGGCCCTCGAAGTTGCGGTTGCCGGAGAGCACCGCCGAGGCAACGAGGTTGCCCTGCTTGATGGCCTCGGAGACCGTGGCCGGCAGGGGACCGCTGTTGCCGATGCAGGTCGTGCAGCCGTAGCCCACGAC
>JBEATZ010000072.1:0-5999 GCA_041161695.1 Planctomycetota bacterium
AACGCATCGCTCGCAGGGCTGGTGCTGGGCGCGCAGGTGGCTTGCGCCGACGCCAACGCGCAGGCGCCGATCCCGTTCGTCGCGTCCAACGGGCTCCGCCTCACGTTGCTGTGAGTCGCGGGCCGCGGTCGACGCGGCTCAGGACTTCATCTGCTTGAGGCGGGCGATCGCGCCCAGCACGTTCTTGGCGCCCGCCACGCGGGTGCCCACGGCATTCTGTGCCACGCCGGCTGCGGCATCGTCCGATGCACCAGGGCCTGCGTTGGCGCCGAGCACGCTGCCGGTTGCCACGGTGGAAGGGGCCGCGGCAGCAGCCATGGCCACCGGTGCGGGTTCGGCCGCCGTCGGCGCCGCCGACGGCTGCGACGCGCGCAGCGCCAGCGAACCCACCTCGCGCTGCAGTTCGCGGACGCAGCGTTCGAGGCGGTCGAGTCCTGCGTCGCCCGCAGGCTTCGCGAGCGCGGCCTGCAGCTCGGCGATGCGCTCGTCGATGCGGCGGCCGAGGCCCTCGCCAATGAGCTTCTCGGTGGACTGGGCCTTCTCGCCCAGGAGGGTGCGGGTGAGCGTGCTCTGGCGGTCGAGTTCCGATGCCGTGGCGGTGCGCTCGCTGAGTTTCTGGATCGACCCGGGCAGGGCTGCCAGTTCCTGGAGGTGCGCCTCCACGCCCAGCAGCAGTTCCTTCTGTTCCTCGAGGTCGCGCCGCGTCGTGGTCTGCACGAGGCGTTCGCGGATCATGCGCGACTCGCCGCCCAGCGCCTCGAACATCGACTCGATGCGCTTCAGGGCCGCGTTCGCGTGCACCAGGTGCTCGCCGATGTCGGCGATGGCCTTGGCCTGGAGTTTCATGCCGCGCAGCAGGTTTGCTGCATGGACGTCGTGGCGCTGCAGTCCGAGCACCACGTACTGGAGTTCCTCGCCGGTGGCGGGGGGGCGGTTGGCGTCCAGCAGGTGAGAGAGTCCTGCGCGGAGCGAGGCGAGCTGCTCGGTGCCGGCAGCGGCCTCGATGCGCACGGACTTCGCGAGGCGCTCCATGCGGCGCTGCACGGCAGCAGCCACCCAGAGCACGAGGCCGAACCCGCCGAGCAGGGCAGGCGTGAGGCCGTGCGAGGCGAGTTGCGCTGCATGTCCCCCCACGTCGACGGCGAGGGCCGCGGCGGAACCCATGGCTGCGAGGCCGAGCATCGCGGTGAGCACACCGCGCATGCCCGCGCCCGGCTGCGGCGCCGTCGGCGCCTGCTCGGTGGTCACCGGGGCGCTGGCTGCGCTGTCTGCGGTCACGGGCGGCGCCTCGCCGGTGTGCGCCGCCGCGACCTGGTCGAGCGATGTCTCCTCCGCAGGAGACGGTGCGATTCCCGTGGGGTCGATGGCATCGGTCTGGACCTCGGTGTGGTCCGTGGACCCGGAGTTCTGCTCGTGTTCCATGGCTGGTCGGTTTCATCGGCGATTCCGGCGCCGCCGGTTGAGCCGGAACGGGATTGGCGGCGTGGAAGCGGCGCAGCTCGTTGCAAACCGCCACGGGCTTGTGGAAAACGGTCCTTCCATGTCGCTGAAGCTCAAGGGAACCGCCGCTGCACCGGGCATCGCCATCGCGCCCCTGGTGCACTTCCACGGCACCCTCGACCAGATCCCCAGCTGGCAGGTGCCGCCCGAGGGCCTTGCCGGGGAGGTGAAGCGACTGGACGAGGCCATCGCCGAGGCCGGGAAGTCGATCCGGCGGCTGCGGCAGGAACTGGCCGAGGCCCTGTCCAAGGGCGAGGTGGGCATCTTCGACGCCCAGCTGAGCATCCTGCAGGACGCGACCTTCCGGAAGGACCTCGTGCGCGAGGTCGAGTTGCACGGGGTCAACGCCGAGGTCTCGCTGCAGCGGGTGATCGCCCGCTACGAGAAGGTGTTCGAGATGATGGCAGATGCGGCCATGCGCGAGCGCGCCGCCGACATCCGCGACGTGGGGCGCCAGCTCGTGAGCGCCCTGATGGTCCGCGAGCGGTCGAAGTACACGGCGCAGGGCCGCGACTACCTGTTCGCCGCCGACGAGTTCCTGCCCAGCGACGCAGGCATCCTCGACCGCGCGCACATCCGCGGGATCGTCACCGCCAGCGGCGGCAAGTACTCCCACGGCGCGATCCTCGCCCGGTCGCTGGGCATCCCGGCGGTGGTTGGCGTCGACGACCTGCTCGCGCGCGCCCCCAGCGGCACCAACGTCGTGGTGGACGGCGACAGCGGGTTCGTGATCATCGATCCCGGTGCAGAGGAGCTCGCGCAGTACCAGCAGCGGATCCGCGAGCGCAAGACCGTCGAGTCGCGCATCGCCGAGGCGCGTTTCGAGCCCGCCGTCACGGTGGACGGAACGAGCGTGCTGCTCGAGGCCAACCTCGAGAGCGTGCGCGACCTCGGCTCCCTCGAGACGGCCGTGATCGCCGGCATCGGCTTGTTCCGCACCGAGTTCGCATTCATGGAGCGGCGCCAGTTCCCCACCGAGGAGGAACAGGTGGCCATCTACCGGCAGGCGATCCAGGTGGCAGGCGGCAAGCCCGTCACGTTCCGGACGCTCGACGTGGGCGGCGACAAGCCACTGCGCTACTTCCGCACCCCGGACGAACGCAACCCGGTGCTGGGCTGGCGCGGCATCCGCATCTGCCTCGACTGGCCCGACATCCTCTACACGCAGGTGCGCGCCATGCTGCGCGCGAGCGCCACGGGCCCCGTGCGCATCCTGCTGCCGATGATCACGAGCCGCACCGAGGTCCTGCGCTGCCGGGCGGTGCTCGACGACCTGATGCAGGACCTGCGCGCGGGCGGCATCCCCTTCGACCCCAAGGTGCAGCTCGGCGTGATGGTGGAGGTCCCGGCCCTCGTGCACGTGCTGCCCGAGGTGATGCCGCTCGTCGACTTCCTGTCGGTGGGCACCAACGACCTGGTGCAGTACCTGCTGGCGGTCGACCGCGACAACCAGCGGGTGGCCGGCATGTACGACCCGTTCCACCCCGGCGTGCTGCGCGTGCTCCGTTCCATCGCGCAGACCGCCAACCAGTCCGGCAAGCCGGTTGCAATCTGCGGCGAGATCGCGGGTGACCACCTGTTCACCCCGCTGCTGCTGGGCTTCGGGTTCCGCGACCTGTCGATGGCCCCCGTGTTCCTGCCCCGCGTGAAGCTGATGGTCCGCAGCTTCTCCCTCGCCGAGTGCCGCAGCCTCGCCGAGCAGGCGCTCGCCATGGACTCCGCGCAGGCCGTCCGCAAGTTCGTGCAGGAGCAGATCCAGGTGCGCTGGTCGCGGTTCCTCGGGACCACGGACGGGGCGCGGCGGTGAGCCGGCGCAGCCTGCGCCGCGGCAACTGGTCGGTGCAGGAGGTCCAGCGCCTCCGCAGGCTGCTCCCGGACCGCGGCCTCGAGGAGTGCGCGCGGCTGCTGCGCAGGTCGGTGGCGAGCGTCCGAGCGAGGGCCGTGCTGGCGATGGCAGCCGAGCCTCGGCGCGATACCTGGACCGAAGCCGAGGACCAGTTCCTGCGGCGCGCGTGGGGGATGCTGGACCCGCGCATGCTGGGCGCCCTGCTGGGGCGGCCTGCCCTCGAGGTCCGCAAGCGTGCATCGTTGTTGCGCCAGCAGGTGCGCACGGGCGCGTGGTCGCGCGAGGAGATGCAGTCGCTGCGGCGGGCCTACGGCAGCCGCTCGGATGGGGACCTGGAGGTCTGTCTTGCGCGGCCCGTCCCGGAGATCGAGGACATGGCTGCGGTCCTCTGTCTCGCCAAGGACAAGCGCTCCAGGCAGCGCGTGTCCGGCGCGCGGCGACGCATGCCCCGCTGGTCGCCGCAGCAGATGGCGGAACTCAGCCGCATCTACCCGGACCTCGACAACCTCGAGGTGGCGCGCAGGCTCGGCAGGACGGTCCTCAGCGTCGCCAACAAGGCGCACCAGCTCGGTTTGCGGAAGACGTCCGCCGTGCTGGGCCGCATCGGCCGCAGGAACGTGCGGGTGCGCCATGACAGGGGCAGGACGGCCGGGCCCGCGACCCACCACGACGCATCCGGGCAGGACTGAGCCACCGTCCGCCGCGCGCATCTGCGGTGTTCACCTCAACCCCGGCAGGTCCGCGATCCGAAAGGAGGGTTGATCGCGGATCAGGAACCCCGAGGAACACATGGAAATCGTAGGCAAGAAGAGCCAGGGCCTTCAGGTCACGACGCTGCAGCAGGACAAGACGGTCGTGATCTCCTTCAACGACCGTAGCCTGAACTTCTACGTCACCGACTCTCTGAAGGAGACCCTGAAGGACACGATCAACGCGCGCATCGACGAGGGATACACGCACTTCGTCCTCAACATGGACAACGTGAAGATCATCGACTCGTGCGGCGTGGGCCTCATCATCGTGGCCAACAACACGACGAACGCCCGCAACGCGAAGCTCTACCTGACGAACATCAAGCCGTTCATCGTCAAGATCTTCGAGATCATGCGCATCTCGCGGCACCTCACGATCTTCAACCAGGAAGACGAGGCGCTGCAGGCGATCAAGAAGTCCCGGTGAGCCACGCGGGGCGCATCGCCGCCCTGCACGGGGACCATGGGAGCCACCGCGGAACTGTTTGCCGGCAGCCGCGACCACGCCGGGGGTGACGAGCGGGGCGACCGCGCGATCATGGACGGGATCGTCCTCTCGGACGCGAGCGGCAGGGTGGTCCTGATCAACGCGACGGCCGAGGCGCTGCTGGGCATCAAGGCCTTCCAGGCGCTCGGCAAGCAGATGGCCGCGCTCGGCGGCCACTCCGAACTGCAACTGGCGCTCGCCATCGGCATCCAGGGCCTGGTCGACGACGACCAGCCGCACGTCCAGGTGGTGGAGCTGCACCACAGCCAGCGCGACCTGATGTTCGTGCGCGTGGCGACGAGCATCGTCCTCGACCACGCATCGCATCCCTCGGGGCACATGGCCGTGATCCAGGACGTGACCGAGGTCCACAAGTCCGACGAGCTCAAGAACCGCTACCTCTCGATCGTCGCGCACGAACTCAGGACGCCGCTCACGGGCATCAAGACCTTCAGCACGCTCATGGCGAAGGGCCGTCTCGGCCCGCTCACGGACCGCCAGCGCGAGGTCGCCGAGTCGATCCGCGAACAGTCGCTGCGGCTCGAGCACCAGATCGACAAGCTCGTGAACCTCGGCCAGATCGACAAGGCCGAGTACGGCAGGGACCGTGAGACGTTCTCGGTCGCCGATTTCGCCGCCACGCTGCTTGGGCCCTTCGAGCAGGCTGCCAGGGACCGGTCGATCCAGCTGGGCATGGTCGTCGAGGTGGAGGGCGGCCTGCTCCTGCATGCCGACCGCACCGACCTGAGGCGCGCCTGCCAGGCGCTGGTCGAGAACGCGATCAAGTTCACCGGCGAGGGCGGCAGCGTCGAGGTCTCGATCCGCAGGAACGCGGACGGTTCGGTGCGACTGGGCGTTCGCGACACCGGCATCGGCATCGACAGCCGCTACCACCGCCGCATCTTCGAGAAGTTCTTCCAGGTCGAGGACCCGCTCACCCGTCACCACGGCGGCGCAGGACTCGGCCTCTTCGTCGCCCAGGGCATCGTGCGATCGCACGGAAGTTCCATCCAGGTCTCCAGCAAACTGGGTGCGGGAGCCGATTTCTCCTTCACGCTCCCGCTCGCTGCACCTGCAGCAGGCGGCGCCGGCGAACGTCCGGACTGAATCGACAGGGAACGAACAAGGCTGCCACCATGGAACGCACGATCCTGATCATCGAGGACGAGAAGCTCATCATCGTCTCCACGCAGATGGTGCTCGAGGCCGCGGGCTTCCACGTCGAATCGGCGACCAGTGGCGAAGAGGGGATCCAGAAGGCGCGCTCCAGCGCCCCCGACCTCATCCTGCTCGACATCATGATGCCTGGCATGGACGGCTACGAAACCCTGCGTCATTTGCGTGCCATGCCGGAAACCCGAGATATTCCGGTCATCTTCGTCACCGCCATGTCAGCCGATGAAGACGAAGAGGC
>JBEATZ010000082.1:0-10013 GCA_041161695.1 Planctomycetota bacterium
CTCGTGGACGAGGTGCCCGTCGCGGTGGATCGCCCCGGGCGGCCCCTTGCCCACGGGCAGGGCACGCCAGCCGGACGAGCCGAAGACGATGTCACCGCGCGCGGGCGCCGACTCCATCAGCCAGGCCAGTGCATCGAGCAGGTAGTCGATGTCCTCCTCGGGCACCGAAGGATCCTGGCCCTCCACGCGCTCGTACTCGTCGGTGGTGCCGCAGACCGTGCCGTCGCGGTGCGGGATCACGAACTGGATGCGCTCGTCTGGCAGGAACGCGCACAAGGCGGTCTCGCCGGGGCGGGCCGGCAGCACGAGGTGGCTGCCACGGCTCGCGCGCACCAGCGGCTTCGCGCCGATGCCCATGCGCGCCCGCACCATGTCGGCATGGGTCCCGGTGGCGTTCACGACCGTGCGCACCCGCACCTGTACCTCGCTGGCCGAGACGTGGTCGCGCAGGATGAGCGTGTGCGGCCGGCGCGCCACGAGTTCGCAGTGGTTGGCCACCTGGGCGCCCGCGGCAACGGCGGCCTGCACGTTGGCGATGGTGAGCCGGGCATCCGAGGTGGCCGCGTCGAAGAAGATCATGCCGCCCCGCAGGTCGCGGGTGCGCAGGCCGGGGAATGCAGCTGCCGCATCCCTGGCGCTCACCGCGCGGGGCGAGGGCAGCGTGCTGCGCCGCGCCAGCATCGCGTAGGTGCGGATCCCCAGCTTGGCCTTGAAGGGCCCCATGCCGCTGTCGGGATAGAAGGGCATGAGCATGGGCACCGGCCGGGCGAGGTGCGGGACCTGCCGCAGCAGCCGCTCGCGCTCCTCGAGCGCCTCCCGCACCAGCGCGAGGTTGCCCTGGGCCAGGTAGCGCAAGCCGCCGTGCAGCAGCCGTGAACTGCGCGAACTGGAGCCCCAGGCGAAGTCGCGAGCCTCCACCAGCAGCACCTTGCGACCACACATGGCGGCCTCGCGCGCGATGGCGGCGCCCTGGATGCCGCCGCCCACGACCAGCAGGTCGTAGGTCTTGTTGTCGAGTTCGCGTGGGTCGGTGCGCACGACAGGATTGTGGCACCCTGCGGCGCTTCGCGCACCCGCAGACTGCGGTTAGCCTCGGGACATGACCGACGGCTCCGTGCCACCGTGGTTGCCGGGCGCACTCGAACTCGCCGACGTGCGCCGCAAGGACCGCGTGCTCCTCGTGCACCCCCACGGTGCCCGGGTGGTGCGTGCCGTCGAACAGCTCGCCGGCACCGCGGGCAGCCTCACGGTGGTCGCACCGGACGAGGCGCAATCCGTCGCCCTGGCGCAGGCCCTCGAGGGTTCCACGGCGCGCATCGGCCACCAGTTCTTCCACGGCCACGAGACCTACGGCACGTTCGACGTGGCCATCGTGTGCCCGACGACCATGTTCGAGGGCACGCTGCGGGGACTGGCCCAGTGCCTGCGCGGCAACCTCCGACCGGGCGGCCGCTTCGTGGTCGACCTGCCGTCGGAGTCGCCGCCGCCGTTCCTCGCCGGCGCGATGCAGGCGCTGCACTGGGACGAGGCCCGGCAGCAGGCCTTCCACGGCCCGTCCGAGGAACAACTCGCCACGGCCCTGCGCGAGGCAGGATTGCGGCGGGTGGAACCCGCGCTCACCGCGAACCTGCTGCGCATCGCCTCGACCCACGACCTCGCCGAGCTGTGGGGCACGCCGCTCGGCTTCGACAGCCGCCGCTCCCTGGCCTTCGGCACCGCGCTGGCATCCCAGCTCCGCTCACTCGGCGACACCGAGGTGCTCGTGCACCGCACCCGCGTCCATGGCATCCGCTGAATCCTCGCGGATTCCGTGTCCGTTTCTGCGCACGCCGTTCCCCACCTTGCGGCGGCAGCTGCGCTACCTCCAACACGGCACTTCAACGCGGTGCCGTGCAGCATGGTGTGACGTCGTGTGGGACGACTGCAACCCCGGCTGCCGCCACCTTCTTCCCTCCCGAGGCGAGCCATGAAGCCCCTGCCCCGATCCTTCTACGAACAACCCGTCGTGACCCTGGCGCGCGCGTGCATCGGCAAGCTGCTGGTGCACCGCACCGCCGAGGGCATTGCCGGCGGACGCATCGTCGAGGCCGAGGCCTACCGTGGTCCCGAGGACCTGGCCGCGCACAGCCGCCGCGGATTGCGCACCGCGCGCACCGAGGTGATGTACGGCCCCCCGGGCCATGCCTACGTCTACCTGCTGTACGGCACCAGCTGGGCGTTCAACTTCGTGTGCGGCCCCGTGGACGAGCCCCATGCCGTGCTCGTGCGCGCCATCGAGCCGCTCCTCGGCATCGAGCTCATGGCGCAGCGACGCGCCATGGAACCCACCGATCGCGCGCTCACCAACGGCCCCGGCAAGCTGTGCGCGGCGCTGGCGGTCGACAAGGGCGCGTATGGCGCCGACCTGTGCGGACGGGGCAGTGCGCTGTTCCTCGCCGCATGCGATGCGCCCACCGGCCCGATCGGCAGGTCGGCGCGCATCCACATCGACTACGCCGGCGACTGGATCGACAAGCCCTGGCGCTTCTTCGAGAAGCGCAACCGCTTCCTCAGCACGGGGCCGCGCGAGTGACGCGCAGCCCTTCGGTCACAGGTGCTGGTAGTTGGGGCCGCCGCCGCCCTCGGGCACGACCCAGTTGATGACCTGGTACGGGTCCATGATGTCGCACGTCTTGCAGTGCACGCAGTTGGACGCGTTGATCTTCAGGTCGATGCCGTGCTTCGCGCCTTCCTTCGGCTCCATCTCGTAGACGGCCGCGGGGCAGAAGTGCTGGCAGGGGTTGCCGAACTCCTCGACACAGCGCGTCGAGCACAGGTCGGGCTGCGTGACCACGAGGTGGCAGGGCTGGTCCTCCTCGTGGATCGTGCCGGAGTTGTAGACGTCCGTGAGCTTGTCGAAGGTGAGCACGCCGTCCTCGGGCAGCTTCTCCTTGCTCGGCGGCTTGGTACCCGCGATGCGGCGCATGTAGGTGTGGCCGGCGTTGCTCTTCATCTCGTCGGCGAACAGGAAGCCCTTGCCGCCGAACAGCGTGGCGAACCCGCCGTTGATCAGGCCGAACAAGCGGCCCTTGTGGAAGCCCTGGTGGAAGTTGCGGCACTGCCACAGCTCGGCATGGGCCCAGTCGTCCTTCAGCTTGTCCGGATAGGTGCGCGTGGCCGCACTGCCGAACTCGCCCTTCAGCAGGCACTGGAACGCCGCCTCTGCAGCCAGCATGCCCGAGCGCATCGCCAGGTGGATGCCCTTCAGGCGCATGCTGTTCATGAAGCCGCCGCTGTCGCCCACGATCAGGAAGCCGTCGCCATGCAGCTTCGGCTGCGAGTAGAGGCCGCCCTCGGGCAGCGTCTTCGCGCCGTAGCTGATCATCTTGCCGCCTTCGAGGAAGGCGCGGATCTTCGGGTTGAGCTTGTAGCGCTGGAACTCGCGGTGCGGGTCGGTGGTCGCGTCCTTGTAGTCGAGGCCCACCACGAGGCCGACCGACACGAGGTTGGTGCCGTTGCCGGTCTCGCCCATGCCGTACACCCAGCCGCCGCCGAACGTGCTGGCGTCGAGCGGGTAGCCCATCGTGTGCACGACGAGGCCGGGCGGGCACTGCCCCTTGGGCACCTCCCAGACCTCCTTCACGCCGAGGCCGTAGACCTGCGGGTTCATGCCCTGCAGGCCGAGGTCCTGCACCAGCTGCTTGGTCATCGAGCCGCGGCTGCCCTCGGCGAGGACCGTGAGCTTGCCCTTGAGGATGCCGCCGGGCTGGAAGTTGCCCTTGGGGTTGCCGTGCTTGTCGATGCCCGCGTCCTGCAGTTGCACGCCCTCGACGCGCTCGCCCTCGCGCACGAGCTTGGCGCCGGGGAAGCCGCTGAACACCTGGATGCCCTTGGCCTCGGCCACCGTGCCCAGCCAGCGCACGAGCTTGTTGAGGCTGATCACGAAGTTGCCGTGGTTCTGCAGCGGCGGCGGCGTGATCGGCAGGCGGTGGCCGCCCTTCTCGGTGAGCCAGAGCGCGTAGTCGGTGTGCACCTCGGCCTCGAGGGGCGGGGGCGGATCCATGCGGCGCCAGTCGGGCAGCAGCGCATCGAGGCCCTTCGGGTCCAGCACCGCGCCGCTGATCGAGTGGGCGCCGATCTCGGCGGCCTTCTCGATGAGCACGATCTCGGGCTTGAGCGCCTGCCCGGAGCCCTTGCTCGCGACCTCGGCGTTGTGGCGCTCCACCAGATTGGCGAGGTGGATCGCGGTGGACAGCCCGGCCGGGCCGCCGCCAACGATCACCACGTCGAACTCCATCACATCGCGTTCCACCATGGCAGTTGCATCAATGCGGGATTCCCTGCCGCGATTTCGCGAGCTCCGTCCCTTGGTTACCCGGGAGCGGTGTCACACTAGGTTGGAGTGCTGAGGCACCCAACCCGACGCAGCAGACGTCGGGCCACTGTGGCCCGGACGGTCTGCCAAGGCAAGGGCAAGGGTCCTCGGCCACAGCCATGAAGCGCGTCTACTCGTTCGAAGAAGCCAGTGCGATCCTCCCGCTCCTCCGGGCGATCGCGGCGGAGTTCGTCGAGCGGCGCAAGGCCCGACGGACGCTCCATCGCGAGCGTGCGGAACTGGAGGACGCGCGGACCCCTGAGGGACTCACCCAGAACCTGGCGGAGCTCGACGCCCGGATCTACGAGCACGACCAGGCTCTTCGCAGCTGCCGCGAGGAGTTCGAGGCCCTGGGCATGAACGTGCTGCGGAACCATCCGCTCACGGTCCACATCCCGGGTCATTCCCGGTCCGGCCCCGTCACCTTCTGCTGGGAAGAAGGCGAGGAGGCACTCGGGCACGGCCACGAGGTCGGCCACGAGAAGGAACAGCGCCGACAGCTCAAGCTCAAGGCAGGCTGAGCCCCGCCGCGCCGCCCGTCCGCTGGATCGGGCGGCCGCCTCTGGCGCGGCTGCCTGCCGCGCCAGACGATCGCGCAGACATGTTCCACTGCGTGATCCTGTTTCGCCTCCACTCGGGCATCACGCTCGATCGCGTGCGCGGTGCGCGCGAACAACTACAGGCCCTGGTGGAGACGCTGCCGGGGGTGGAGCACTTCGCGGTGACCCACAACCTCGCGAGCGAGGGCGGAGGCTTCAACCTCGCGCTGTTCTCCGGCTTCCAGGACCGCGCTGCCTGCGAGATCTTCCTGCGCCACCCCGAGTACGTGCGAGTCCGCGACGAGGAACTCGGGCCGCTCGTCGAGAAGCGCCTCGTCGCCCAGGGCGAGGGTGACTAGGCCATGACCGGCCCCGTCCTGCGCCTCTGCCGCTTTGCCGCAGCCGACGGTGCGGCGCGCGTGGGCGTGCTGCACGAAGCCGGCGTGACCGACCTCACCGCGGCGGGCGGTCCCCGGCTCACCGAGATCCTCGCCCACCGGGACCCGCAAGGCCTCGTCGCCACGATCCTCGACCGCGTGCCATCCGCCCCGCAGTTGCCGCTCGCGTCGGTGCGGCTGCTCGCGCCCGTCGAACACCAGGAGGTGTGGGCCGCAGGCGTCACCTACCTGCGCAGCAAGTCCGCGCGCATGGAGGAGAGTTCCTTCAGCGCCACCGCCTACGACCGCGTGTACGCAGCCGCTCGCCCGGAGATCTTCTTCAAGTCGCTGCCCCACAAGGTGTCGGGCCCCGGCGACCCGGTGGGCATCCGCGCGGACGCGACGTGGTCGGTGCCCGAACCCGAACTCGCACTCGTGTTCGATGCAACGGGCGCGCTCAAGGGCTTCACCATCGGCAACGACATGAGCTCCCGCGACATCGAGGGCGAGAACCTGCTGTACCTGCCGCAGGCCAAGACCTACCGCCACTCGTGCGCCCTCGGCCCGTGCATCGCGCTCGCCACGGAAGCGCAGGCGCGCAGCTGGAGCATCCGGATCCGCATCGAGCGCGAGGGCGCAACGGCCTTCGCGGGCGCCACGGAAGTGGCGCGCATCGTTCGCACCTTCGGCGAACTGGGCAGCTGGCTGTTCCGCAGCCAGTCCTTCCCCCACGGCGCCATCCTGCTCACCGGCACGGGCATCGTGCCGCCCGACGCGTTCTCGCTGCGCGCCGGAGACGTCGTGACCATCGAACTCGACGGCATCGGCACTCTCCGGAATCCGGTCGTCGTCGTCTGACCGCGGATCCGCCGCGGCCCAGACTCCGGCCGACAAGCGTCCGCTTCCGCCCGGCAAGCCTTGCTGACCCGGCAAGGAAACCATCGGCGCCGGATGACAGGCATTCGCTATGGTGCGCCCATGAGCGCGCATTCCCCAACCGGCGAAGGCAGTTCGCGGCGGACCCTGCCCGCCGAGACCCTGCTGCGGCGGCGCGACGCGATCCTTGCCGCCGTGGCCCGGTGTGCAGAGCAGTTCGCCCAGCCGAGCCCCTGGCAGGAACTTGTCCCCCACGTGCTGCGCACGCTCGGCGAGGCCACGGGCGTGAGCCGGGTGTACGTGTTCGAGAACCATCGCGCGGCCGATGGCGAGATCCACGTGAGCCAGCGGTTCGAGTGGGCGGCGCCGGGCGTTGCGCCGCAGATCGACGCGCCCGAACTGCAGGACGTGCCGCTGCACGCCGCCGGCTACACGCGCTGGGCGACGCTCATGGAGGCAGGCAAGCCCGTGGTCGGCGACATCGACCAGTTCCCTGCCTCGGAGCGGCCGCTGCTGGAGATGCAGCAGATCCTCTCGATCCTCGTGCAGCCCATCTACGCGGGGTCCCGCTGGTGGGGCTTCATGGGCTTCGACGCGTGCGACCACGTGCAGTCGTGGGAGAAGACCGAGGTGGACGTGCTGCAGATCGCCGCGCGCCTCCTCGGCAACACGATGCACCAGCAGGAGCGCGAGACGCTCCTGCGCCGCGCGCAGAAGATGGAGGCGCTCGGCCGCATGGCAGGCGGCATCGCGCACGACTTCAACAACGTGCTCATGATCCTCGAGAACGAGCTGGGCACGCTCTCGGACGACCTGAAGGACAACGACCACCTGACGGACCCGCGCAGGGAGTCCGTCGAGTTGCTGGACCAGGCAATGCAGCAGGCAATCGGCCTCACCCGCAGGCTGCTCGACTTCAGCAGCAGGCGCGAGGGCCCGGTGCAGGTGCTCGACCTCGCTGCACAGCTCCAGCGCTCGAGCGCGCTGCTGCGGCAGGCAGCGGGCACCAGGGTGCGCACGACCGTCGAGACCGCTGCCGGTACGAGCTCCGTCCGTATCGACCCTGTGCAGTTCGAGCAGGTGCTCCTCAACCTCGTGGTCAACGCGCGCGATGCGATGCCCGAGGGCGGCGACCTCGAACTGAAGCTCGGCACGGCGCTGCGTGGCGACGAGGTCGCAGAGGCCGACGGCCTCACCAGGGGACCGTGGACCGTGCTGCGCGTGAAGGACAACGGCATCGGCATGACGCCGGAGGTGCGCGAGCGCGTGTTCGAGCCGTTCTTCACCACCAAGACGCCCGACAAGGGCACGGGCCTCGGTCTCTCCACCACCTATGCGATCGTCACGGGCGTGGGCGGCCACCTGGCCGTGAGCAGCGAACCCGGGCACGGCACCGAGTTCCGCATCTACTTCCCGGCTGCAGGCGGCGCCTAGCCGCGACGCCTGCAGTTGCTGTCGCGCCTACCGCGGCGACGCAGGCTTGGGCGCTGCCTTGCCGCGCAGCAGCCACACGAAGCCCGTCATCTCCTCGCGCAGGAACCTGGCACGCTCGGCATCGAGCGCCTCCATGCGTTCGCGCCAGCCCTTCATGAACTCCTCGCCGCGGTTGGCGCCTTCCTGCAGGTCCTTCATCAGCGCGTCCTGACGGGGCTCCCACTCGGCGTGGAACCTGCGCGCGGCAGCCTCCTCGACGCCATCGACCACGTGCACGAGCGTGACGGTGTCCCCCACCAGCAGGTCGAGCACGCCGTCGCCGTCGACATCGTCGGCCCACACCCGGGTCGAGGAACCGGGCCCCTTCAGGTGGCCGTCACCGAAGCGCATCGATGCACCTACTGCACCTGCGGCATGATGGGCCTGGGCCGGGGCCACCAGCTCGCGGAAACCCGTGAACCGCGGCTCGGTCCGGCTGCCGGCGTTCACCGACAACGACACGCCGCCGCCGGCCGCGCCGCTCAACAGGTCGAGGTCGCCGTCTGCGTCCCAGTCGACGAGGCATGGATCGCTGTGCAGCTGCACCGCGAGCAGCTTGCCCTCGGCCTCGAGCCAGCGGGCCGCGGGCGCAAACTTGCCGCCGCCCTCGCCGCGGAACCAGCCGAAGGTGCCGGCGAAGTTGCCCACCACCAGGTCGAGGTGGCCGTCCCCGTCGAGGTCGCAGGCGAAGGGTCGCGTGCAGATGCGATGCGTGACCTCCGCAGCGTCACCGTCGCGAGGCAGGACCAGTTCCTTGCCATCCGTGCCCTGCAGCGGCTCCGCGGCGCGCCAGGTACCGTCCGGGTTGCCCCGCAGCACCTGGAACAGGCCGGCCATGTCCTCACCCTTGCGCGAGTAGCTGCCCGACAGCACGTCGATGGCGCCGTCCCCGTCGATCTCCACGAACTGTGGAGTGGACGAAGTGCATCACCAGACGCCGGGTACGACGGCATCCTTGCCGCCGGCTTGCAGCCACGCGCGCTCGGCGAACGCGCCCTTGCCGAGGTTGCGGTACCACGCGATCCTGCCCTCGCGGAACTGCCCGACCACGAGGTCCTTCACGCCGTCGCGGTCGACGTCGTGCCAGCTCGGCGCCGCGTAGCCGGGCGACTCGACGCGGATGGGCGCGCCGGCGGCTGCAAGGCGCACGGGCGGCTCGAAGCCAGGCCCCTGGGGCAGGGGTGAACAGAGTGCGGTGAGGAACAGGATCGCGGACACGGGACCTCCGGTTCAGGAAACGGTGACGGAAGCTGCGGCGCGCGCAGCATGCAGTTCGGCGAAGCGCGCGGCAATCGCATCGGGGTCGAGGGTGGCGTTGCCGCTGTCGAAGGCAGTGCCCTTCACGAGTCCCTGCACGACGACCTCACCCACGTACACGCCCTCGGCCTGCAACCGCTGGTGCAGCATGCCCACCAGCTTGTGCTGCGCGGCCTTGGTCATGGCGAGGCCCATGGCGTTCCAGCCCACGGCCGCGGCGTCGACCGCCGGGTCGTAGAACGCAAAGCCGCCGCCGGTGACGAGCAGCGCGGCCTCGGGCTGGCCCTTCATGCCGGGCAGCGCCGCCTGCAGCGTGGCGAGCAGGCCGGTGACGGCGGTGTCGAGCACGCGGCGCACCTCGGCCACGGGAGCCGTGACGAGGTCGCCAGCGGTGGCGGCATAGCCGTTCCAGTGCACGACGGTCACGGCGCCGAGTTCGCGGCTCGCCTGCGCGACCACCTGCGCCATCGCGACCGGGTCGGCCATGTCGGCGACAAATGCCGCCGCGCGGATGCCCTTGGCGCGCAGGGCCGCGGCAGCGGCCTCGAGCCGGGCAGCCGTGCGGGCGACGAGCGCCACGTTCCACCCACGTGCGCCGTAGAGGTGCGCCATCGATGCCGAGATGCCGGGGCCGTGCCCGCAGACGAGGAGGGTCCTGCTCATCGCATCAGGATGGCGGCAGGGCGAGCGGATGCCAGCGCCATTCGCACCCGATCAGCGCGGGCGCAGCTTCTCGAAGATCTCGTCGATGCTGAGTTCCGGGAACTTCATCTTCACCACGAACAGCATCGCGAGCACCAGCAGGAGCACGATCGAGAACACGATCAGCTCGGCGAGGAAGCGCGCGAGCAGGCCCTTGGGCGTCATGCGCCGGCGGCGGCTGCGGCGTGGCGCTGCCTCGGCATCTTCGTCGGCAACCGCAGCACTGCGCGCGGGCGCGGGCCGTGCGCGCGGCTTCTCCAGCGCATCGAGCCGGCGCAGCAGCTCTGCTGCCGAGGGGATCCGGTCCGCGCGGTCGCGCGCCATCAAGCCGTCGACGACGAGCTCCTCCACCGGGAGCGGCACCTGCACGCCGAGCTCCTCCAGCAGCGGCGGCACCTCGCGCAGGTGGCCGCGCGCCATGTCGCGCTTCGTGCC
>JBEATZ010000162.1:0-2532 GCA_041161695.1 Planctomycetota bacterium
CCCCCACCCCGTCCCGTGACCCGCTCCCTCGACGCCATCTTCTTCGACATCGACGACACGCTCTTCAGCACGTCCGTCTTCGCCGACAAGGCCCGCCGCGAGGCCATCGGTGCCATGCTGCGCGCAGGCCTCAAGGCCGACCGGGAAGTGGCGCTGCGCGAACTGGAGGAGGTGCTGGTGGAGTTCAGCAGCAACTACGGCAACCACTTCGACAAGGTGCTCGACCGGTTGCCTGCCGAGGCCTGCTCAGGCGTCAACCGCGCCGTGATCGTGGCCGCGGGCGTGGTCGCCTACCACGAGACGAAGTGGCGCGAGTTGACCGTCCACGACGACGTCTACGAGGTGCTGCGCTGGCTGTCCTCCAAGCCCATCGTGCGCGGCATCATCAGCGCCGGCATCACCATCAAGCAGGCCGAGAAGCTGGTGCGGTTGCGGGTGCTGGAGTTCCTGACCCCCAACGCGATCTTCTTCACCGACCAGGTGGGCTTCAGCAAGCCTAACCCGCGCCTGTACCGCCGCGTGCTGGAGCGGCTGAAGCTCGAACCGAGCCGCACCATCTACGTGGGCGACAACCCGAGCCACGACATCGACCCCTGCAACCGCGAGGGGCTCATCACGGTGCACTGCCGGCGGTCCGGCAAGCACACCAACGAGCCCGGCGCCACCAAGGCGCACTACGAGATCCGCGACTTCTACGCGCTGCAGCGGCTCTTGCGCGAGGACTTCGGGCTCGGCTGACCGAGGCGCGCCGCGGATGCGGCGCGCGGGGCAGGTCAGCGGAGCTGCTCCCAGTACTCCGCCGGCATGTCGTGGGCGATCTTGAGCGCACCATTGGCGCCACCGTAGATCGGCTCCTCGATCTTCAGGACCTTGCCGCCGCCGAGACGCTCCTTCATGGCCTTCTCGATGGCCGAGTCGAGTCCCTTGATCAGCGAACCGCCGCCCGCGAGCAGCACGCGGTTCTTGAGGCGGGCCTGGAACTCGGGATCGAACGTGGCGATCAGCTTCTGCAGGCCGCTCACGATCGGGTCGACGAGGATCGAGCAGGCCCGGCGGATCTGGTCGGTCAGGTCGAAGGGCGTGGGCTTGCCGTCCACCGGCAACTCGACGATGCAGCGCTCGGACGACTCGCCGACGAATGCGTGACGCTCCTTGATCTCCTTGACCATCTGGGTGGAGAACTGGGCGCCCGGGCAGGTCTCGCTGATGAGCTTCGACAGCTCGGCATCCACCGCGTCACCGGCGATGTTGAACATCACCTGGTCGGTCTCCTCGGGCATGGTGCCGTGCATGCGGCACAGGTCCGTGGTGCCCGCACCGATGTCGATCACGAGGACGTCCTCGAGCCAGTCGAGCCCGTAGGCGACGGCAAACGGCTCGCTGCACAGCATCACCGAGTCGACGTGCTCGCGCGCGGCCTCGAGGATGGCCTCCTTGTTCTGCACCGATGCCTCGGCAGGGGCGCCGATCACGCAGTAGACCAGTTCGTCCTTGCGCGGGCGGGCGAGCCGGATGGCCTCGCCGATCAGGTCCTTGGCGGCCTTCAGGTTGGCCTTCGCCTCGGCAGAGGACTCGTCGCCGCTGTACTTCAGCACGCCCTTCTCGAGCGGCTTGTAGAGGCGCAGCGAGAGGCGCCTCTCCAGCGCCTCCTTGCCGAACAGCACCTCCTTCTTGAGCAGCTTCATGCTCACCACGTCCTTGGGATAGCCCACGGCCGAGTACACCGTCTCGCGCACGCCGTTGCTGGCGGACACGGAGGTGCGGGACGTGCCGAGGTCCATGCCGATGTAGAGAACGCCGTGCCCCTTCTCGGTGGCCGGCTCACTGCCTTGCTTCTTGTCGCTCATGGTCGCTTGCGTGCTTGGGAATGAGGGTCATGCCTTCTTCTTCTGGAGGCGGAGGTTCGCCTCGAAGATGGCGGACATGAGGCCCTTGCGGGCCTCGAAGTCGGGTTCGCTGGTCTTGAGGCCCTGCACCTCGCGGTAGACCGAGGAGATGCCCTGCTCGATCGTCTTGAGGGAGGAGACCTCCTTGAGTCGCGTCTCGGTCTGCTCGAGGGTCTCGGTGAGCTTGCGGATGCGGCGCTGCAGCAACTCGACCTCGCGGTCCTCGAGTTCGCGACGCATCGCATCGGCTGCCTTGCGTTCGGTGCCCACGGCATCGAACAGCAGCTCCATCACCTTCTCCTGCACGTGGCCGAGGCGCAGTTCGGGCTCGGATGCGAGCACGCGGAACAGGTCGGTGAGGCGCTCCGCGAGTCGCGCGTTCTCGCCCTCGGTGCGGGCCATCTCGCCGAGGTCTGCAGGTTCGAGCCGCTTCGCCAGGGCCTGACGATCCTGTTCGAGTTCGCGGCGGAGGCGATCCACCTCCTCCTCGGCGCGCTCCTTGAGCTGTTCGAGCTCGCTGCGGCTCTTCTGGAGGTCCTCGTTGGAGCGGATGAGCCGCAGGAACTCGGCCTTTGCGGCGTCTGCTGCGGCCTCGCGCTCGAGCCCGCCGAGCCTGCTGCGCAGGCCGCGATGGACCGATTCCTCC
>JBEATZ010000416.1:0-4156 GCA_041161695.1 Planctomycetota bacterium
GCCCAGAACCAGGCGCTGCAGACCACCACCGGCGCCAGTCCCATCATCGACGTGCCGTTCGACCCGCTGCTGGTGCCGCCCACCGGCCTGACGGTCGAGGCATGGGTCACCTACGACGAGACCACGGTGCCCACCGGCGGCATCTTCTACTGGCCCACGGTCGCGCGGCAGAACATCGCACCCAACGGCGAGAGCTGGCTGTTCCGGGTCGGCGCCTCCAACTTCTCCAACCGCAGCTTCGAGTTCAGCGTACGCACCGCGACGAGCGGCCTCGTGGTGCTGAGCTGGGCGTTCCAGCCCGGCGAACTGCTGACGTGGACGCACATGGCCGGCACCTTCGACGGCACGACCATGCGCATCTTCAAGAACGGCGTGCAGGTCGCCACGCGCACGACCGCGCTGAGCGAGGTCCAGAACCTCGGCGGCGTGCTGCGCATCGGCAACGGTGACGTGAGCGTGCCGGGCAACGAGACGTGGAACGGGCAGATCGACGAGCTGCGCATCTGGCCGATGGCCCGCAGCGCCGGCGAGATCACGGCCACCATGAACCAGCAGCTGAGCTCGATGCCCGGCAAGGTGCTCACCTTCAACCTCGACGGCATCGTGGTCGACAGCAGCCGCGGGCTCGTGGCCAATGCGACCGGTCCCTATGCGTTCTCCGCGGGCGCGCCCGGGCTCGTGCCGGTGACGCCGCTCGCCTTCAACGTCGGCCAGAGCACCACCACGTGCGCGCGCACCATCGACGCGCAGCTCGGCTCGCTGCCCACGGTGGGCAACGCGGCCTTCACGGTGTGGGCCACGCGCGGTCCGCGCCCGACCAGTTCGCCGCTGGGTCTCGTGGTCGCAGCAGGCCAGGGCGCCGCGGCAGGGCAGCCGACCTTCCAGGGCGTGACCCTCGCCTTCAACCCGGCAACGGTGCTGGCGCAGACGACGCTCATCCCGCCCACCTCGGTGCTCGGCAACGCCGCCTTCAACCTGCCGATCCCCAACCAGCCGACGCTGCTGGGCACGAGCCTGATCTTCCAGTTCGGCTTCGTCGACGCACAGTGCGGCCCGCAGGGCTACAGCGCCAGCAACGGCATCGTCTTCTCGGTGCAGTGAGCAGCGGGAGGCCGCGGGCTCACCGTGCCCGCGCCGCACGCAAACCGCGCACGAGGCCGATGGTGACGCAGAGCCAGCACGCGAACTCGATCGCCCAGCCGGCGGGGTCGCTGAGCCTGCTGGAGACGCCCGGGACCATGCGCAAGCCCACGTAGCCGATCACGCCCAGCACGCCGAGCAGCGCGACCACGCGGTTGCGGTCCATGCCGCGGTCCCTGCGCGCGAGCCAGAGTGCGACCCCGAGGCCAAGGCCGGTGGCGGCGACCAGCACGGCAGCCTTGATCAGCTTGCCGTGCTCACGGAAGTCGAACTGCTCCTGCACTGCGGCATCGGCGCCGAGCTCGTCGCGCACCGCGAGGGCAACTTCGAGCGCCAGCATCTGCAGGTCGAAGGCCTTGTCGAGCACCACGAGGATGCTGAACCCGCTCACCAGCACCCAGGAGGCGCGCAGGCCTCGCGGGTACGCGCGCACCACGTACACCGACAGGATCGCCGTGGCGAGCCAGAGCAGGGCAGACACGGCATCGACCCAGAACGGGTCCCCGGCGGAGCGCAGGAGGTTCGCGCTCACACCTTGCCCTCGCGCACGGAGCGGCGGGCGGCAAGCAGGGCCACCGCGGCCATGGCGCCCTCGTACAGGTAGCGACCGGGCTGGGTCACCAGCGCGCGCGGCAAGGCATCGTCGAGGGACAGCGTCTCGCAGGCGAGGAGCGCGCCCTGCAGCAGCAGCGCCACGAAGCACGCCATGGCGGCACGGCTGCGCCACAGCCTGCCTGCAGCATGGAGCGCCCAGAGCAGCGCCACGGTCAGCAGCGAGGCAAGCATCACCTTGAACCAGATGCGCTCGTCGTAGACCCCGAGCGAGCGCAGGCCCGCGCGCGCCCACTCGAGCAGCAGGTAGTTCCACCGGAACGCCCGCATCGAGCCGTACAGCACTGCCGCGAGGGCCGCGCCCCGCCAGAACCTCTGCCAGTCACCCCCGCGCCGCAGACACTGCCACGCGGTCCAGGCCCAGAGGGCCACGAGGGCGATGCGCGCAAGGACGTAGGCCGGGGAGTCCACGGCGGGATGATGTCGCATCCGTGTTGCTTCGCCAAGCCAGCGAGGGCTGGTGCTGCGGCTGCCAGCGTGGATGATCCTCCGCTTCCCGAGGAATCCCATGAACATGAACTGCATCCTTCCGGTGGCCGCGCTCCTGGCGACGCTGCTCCCGGCTCAGAACGGCCAGGACCCCGCCCCCGCGCCCACGCGCGCGGCACGCCTCACCGGCGGCGGCGCCCCCCAGGGCAAGAGCCAGGAAGCCCTCATCAAGCTCCGCGAGGAGAAGCTCGCCAAGGAGGTCTTCAAGAAGGCCCCCTGGATGTTCGACTACGACAAGGCGCGCGAGACCGCGAAGAACGAGGGGAAGCTGATCTTCACCTACTTCACGCGCTCGTACGCGGGTTGAGGGCCCTGCGATGCCCTGGAGAGCAGTTCGCTCTCCGACCCCGAGTTCGCCAAGTTCGCCGAGTCCGTCGTCCTGTTCCTGCACAACACGTCGCAGGTGGACGGCGAGCCCTACCCCAAGCTCCTCCAGGAGAAGGGATTCCGCGGCTTCCCGTCGCTGTGCTTCATGGATGCGGAGGGCAACGTGCTCACCAAGCCCACGGCACGCACGGTCGCCAACTACGTCGAGACCCAGGCGGTCACGAAGGACCTGATGGCGCTCAAGGCGAAGGGTGACAAGCTCACCGACGCCGAGGCGAAGCAGTTGTTCCTGGCCGAGCTCAACCTGGACATGATCGCCGCGGGCGACATCCAGAAGCGCGCCGATGCCGTGAAGGGCCTCTCGGACGCCGACAAGGCGCTCGTCGCCGGCAAGCTCGTCGATGGCGAGTTCGCCGCGATCCTGCAGCGCCCGATCCCGCGCGGCGATGCCGAGGCACAGAAGACGGCGATGGAGGAGACGATGGCCCAGGTGGCCGCCATGGCCAAGGCCGGCAAGGTCCCCTCCGGCCAGCGGACGCTCCAGTTCTGGAGCATGGCCCTGCAGCACGCGGCCACTGCCAAGGACGTGGAACTCGCCGAGCAGGCCTTTGCGGCCCTCGAGGGTCATCCCGATGCCAAGCGCATGCCTCCCCAGCGCCGCGAGGGCTGGAAGAAGATGCTGGACCAGGCCAAGGGCAACTGAGCCCTGCCCGGGTTGCGCGGCACCTGTCGCGCAACCCGGCCCAGCCGCACCGCCATCGTTGCGGACGCCCTGCCGGCGCCTACAACCATGCATCGCATGGAGCAGCCGGACGTGGTCGTCGAGGTGGCGGTGGACTCGATCGCAGGAGCCCTTGCGGCCGAACAGGCCGGGGCGCACCGCATCGAACTTTGCGCAGCCCTCGAACTCGGGGGCGTGACGCCCGGCGCGGGACTGCTCGCCGCCGTGAAGGACCGGGTGCGCATCCCCGTGTTCGTCATCGTGAGGCCGCGCTGCGGCGACTTCCTCTACGACGAGGGCGAGTTCACCGCGATGGAGCACGAGGTCGTGCACGCGCGCGAGCTCGGTGCCGATGGCGTGGTGATCGGCATCCTGCGCCGGGACGGCACCCTCGACACCGAGCGCATGGCCCGGCTGGTGGCGCTCGCGAAGCCCATGGCCGTGACCTGCCACCGCGCCTTCGACATGTGCGTGGACCAGCGCGCGGCGCTGGAGCAACTCGTGGCGCTGGGCATCGAACGCGTGCTGACGTCGGGTGGCCAGAAGACCGCGCGTCAGGGCGCGATGCAGGTGGCGGCCCTCGCCGAGCAGGCAGCAGGTCGCATCACGGTGATGGCGGGCGCCGGCGTGCGCAGCGACCACGTGGCGGAGCTGGTGAAGCGCACCCGCGTGCGCGAGGTGCACCTGTCGGCAGCGGCGCTGGCGCCCAGCGCGATGTCATGGCGCAATCCGTTCGTGAGCATGGGCGGCGCCGCGCAGCCCTCGGAGTACGAGCAGCGGCGCACGGACGGCGCCGAGGTGGCGCGCGTGGTGGCAGCCGTTCGCGCGGGGCGCTGAGCGGCTATCCTGAAACGGCCATGAACCAGC
>JBEATZ010000417.1:0-3201 GCA_041161695.1 Planctomycetota bacterium
CCGTGGCGGCGCGACCAGATCACGGCCCGGTCGCCAAGCGACGCGGCGATCGCCGCACCGATGCCGGCGGCACCGCCGACCACCAACACGCACCCAGCTTCGCTCACGGCAGCAGCATAGCGGCCGCAGCGAGGGTCAGAACAGGCGCGAGTCCGCGATGGGCCAGAAGCGTGCGCGCACGGTGCCCTTCACCAGTTCGGCGGCAACGAGGCCGAACTCGCGCGAGTCGCAGCTGTCAGGCCGGTTGTCGCCCAGGACGAAGTAGTGCCCCTCAGGTACCCGCAGGGGCCGGAAGGTGGTCGCATCGAGGATGACGTCCTCGGGGCCGCCCTCGGGGCGTTCGCCGTTCACGAGCAACCAGCCGTTCTCCATGGCGACCTCGTCGCCGGGCACGCCCACCACGCGCTTCACGAAGTCCACGTGCGGTGCGAGCGGGCAGCGCAGCACGATCACGCTGCCGCGCCCCACCTCGTCGAACACCGGGCTCACGCGGTCCACGAGGAGCCGGTCGCCGTCCTGGATCGATGGCTCCATGGAGTGGCCGCGAACGATGGCGACCTGCACGAGGAAGGCCTGAGCCAGCAGGAAGGCCATCGCACCGAGGGCGAAGTCGAGGCAGAGCCGGTGCATCCTCCGCGTCCGAGGCTGCAGTGCACCGAGAATCGCCGCTCCCCCGCCGTCCATGACGGGTGGATCGACGAGGCGTGCGGCAGTGCTTTACGGCTTCCACCCGGACGGGCTCGATCCGGGGCAGCTTGCGCCGGGGTCAGTTGCCGGGGCGCAGCGTCGCGAGCGACCAGACCCAGATGCCGGTGCCGGTGGCGACGAGGGAAGCGAGCACGAACAGCACCACGGCGAGCCGGTGCCAAGGGCGCATCGACTGCCACCGCACCAGCATCAGGCCGGTGACCACCACCGGCAGCGCACTGAGCCCCGCGGTCTTGGCGCAGATCTTGTGGAACGCGAGTTCCTCGGCCGGGAACTCGAACTTCCGCACCAGTTGTTCGGTGAGGATCACCGCCACCGTGAGCGAGACCATGGTGAGCGGGCCGGTCACGAGGTGGAGCCTCCGCTTGCGGCCGAAGCCCGAGACCAGGGACACCACCATCAGCACCACGGTCGTGGTGAGCGCGACCCAGAAACCGAGCGTCAGGTACATGCGGGGTGCGGGAGGATCGGCCCGGGGCGCCTTCTCGACAAGGTGAGGCATCGACAATCGCGTGGTTTTCGCCCCGCGGACCTGCGGCTACCCTCTGGCCATGGTCGTCGAACACTCCTGCAAGCCCGATGGCAGCGGTCTCCGCATCGCCATCGCCGTCGCCCGGTTCAACCACGAGGTCACCGAGGGCCTGCTGCGGGGCGCGCTCGCAGCCCTGGAGTCGGCTGGCACCGCTTCCGGGGACATCACCGTGGTGCGGGTGCCCGGCGCCTTCGAACTCCCCCAGGCGTGCCAGTGGCTCGCCGTGGGCGGCGCCCACGATGCCGTGGTGGCGCTCGGGGCCGTGATCCGCGGCGAGACCGACCACTACGACTACGTGTGCAACGCGGCCACGGACGGCATCCTGCGCGTCAACCTCGACACGGGCGTGCCGGTTGCCTTCGGCGTCCTCACCTGCGACACCGACGAGCAGGCGCACGACCGGATCGGCGGCAGGCACGGCAACAAGGGTTCCGACGTGGCCCTCGCGGCACTGGAGATGGTCCGGCTGCGCCGCGCACTCGGATCTCCTGCAAGCCGCCGTTGAGCCGCGGCCCGCTCCCGCTACGCTCTTTGCCCCGACCCCTCGCTCTGTCCATGGCCCCACCCGTTCGACGCAGGACTCGCGCCCGCGAAATCGCCCTCCAGCTGCTCTTCCAGGCCGACCTGCGCGGGGAGGCCTACGAGGCAGAACTCGGCGAGAAGCTCGCCGACCTCGCACGCAAGGAGGCCAACGACGATGCCGAGGTCGCGCCCTTCGCGGAGCGGCTCGTGACGGGCACCCTGGAGCACCGCGCGCTGATCGACGAGCGCCTCAAGGCGGTGACGCGCAACTGGGACCTGAAGCGCATGGCAGCCGTGGACCGCAACGTGCTGCGCATGTCGATCTTCGAGCTCATGTTCTGCGCCGACGTACCGCCCAAGGTGGCCATCAACGAGGCCATCGAGCTGGGCAAGAAGTACTCCACCGCCAACTCGGGCGGCTTCATCAACGGCATCCTCGATCGCGTGCGCATCGACCTGGAGAAGGAACGCGCAACAGGCGGCTCCAACCCGCCCAGTGGGGCGCAGGACTGAGCCCGCCATGGTGTTCGGCAAGCTGCTCTCGGCGCTGAAGCGCACCCGCGAGGCGCTCGCCACCGGGTTCACGAAGCTGTTCTCCTTCGGCAGGAAGCTCGACGAGCAGTTCCTCGAGGAACTCGAGACCGTGCTCTACGGCGCCGACCTCGGCCCCGTGGGCACCGCGGTGGTGAAGGACCTGGAGGCCGCGTGGCGGCGGCGCGAGGTGAAGGAGACCAGCGAGGTCCCTGCCTTCCTCCGCCGGCGCCTGGTGGAACTGCTGCAGGGCGCAGAGGGCGATCTGGCCCGCGCGGCCGCGCCGCCCACCGTCGTGCTGGTCGTCGGCGTGAACGGCGCCGGCAAGACGACCTCGATCGCCAAGCTGGCCCGCCTGCTGCAGTCGCGTGGCCACGGCGTGATGCTGGGCGCCGGGGACACCTTCCGCGCAGCGGCTGTGGAACAGCTCACGCGCTGGGCCGACCGCCTGCAGATCCCCATCGTCAAGCAGCACACGGGCGCCGACCCGGCTGCGGTCGCATTCGACGCCGTGTCCGCTGCCGTGGCACGCAAGGTCGACTACCTGACCCTCGACACCGCCGGTCGCCTGCACACGCAGAAGAACCTGATGACGGAACTGGAGAAGGTCGTGCGCGTGGTGAAGAAGCAGTTGCCGGACGCGCCCCACGAGACGCTGCTGGTGCTCGACGGCACCACCGGCCAGAACGCCATCCGGCAGGCGGCCGAGTTCGCGCGATCGGCGCCCATCACCGGCCTGATCCTCGCCAAGATGGACGGCACCGCGAAGGGCGGCGCCGTGTTCGGCATCCGCTCGGTGCTGCCGGTGCCCGTCAAGTTCCTCGGCGTGGGCGAGGGCGTGGAAGACCTCGAGCCGTTCCGCGTCGAAGCGTTCGTGGACGCGATCCTCGGCTCGGGCGCGACAGGCA
>JBEATZ010000496.1:0-4915 GCA_041161695.1 Planctomycetota bacterium
GCTACGCACCCGCCAACCGCTCGCACTTCGTGAGCGAGGCGCTCTACGAGACCTCGCTGCAGGTCAACCAGCTCGACGGCTGGATCAACCGCCACCTGCAGGTGTCGAGTGGCCCGGGTCAGGGCCCGGTGCGCGCCCTCGCGCTGCGCGGCTCGCTGCCGCGCTCGATGATGGGAACGCATCCGGCATATGCCGTCGCCTCCACCCGCGACCTGGTGCTGGACGGCGTGGCCGACGAGAAGACCGTGCTTCGCTCGGTGATCGAGCAGACGACGACCGCGGGCATGGACCTCAACCGGCACAACGCCTACCGCAGCGGCATCGACGCGCTCGGCCTCATCGACCTGTTCTCCGTGCTCACGCCGGCCACCTACCAGCCGGCCAACGGTGCGGTCTACCCGACGTCCGCGTCGGTGGGCTCGAGCACCTCGACCAGCATCACCAGCTTCGGCAGGCAGATGAAGGAGATCGCCGAGGTCATCAAGGCCGGTCTCGGCATCGAGTTCTTTGCCGTCGACCAGGGCGGCTGGGACCACCACCACAGCCTGCAGTCGTACATCGCGCCGCTGGCGGCGGACCTCAGCCAGGGCATCAGCGCCTTCTTCACCGACCTCGGTGCGCTCGCGAGCGACGTCGTGGTGGTGACCATGTCCGAGTTCGGTCGCGAGGCGCGCCAGAACGGCTCGTCCGGCACCGACCACGGCGTGGGCGGCGCCATGATGGTCTGGGGCGGCCAGGTGCTGGGTGGTCAGGTGCGCGGCATCTGGCCGGGCGTCGCCACCAGCGCGCTGCAGGACGGCAGGTTCCTTGCTGCCCGCAACGACTACCGCGACGTGCTGCGCGAGGTGCTCACGAGCCACATGGGCGGCACCGACCCGAACTTCGTGTTCCCGGGCCGCACCTACCAGCCGATCGGCTTGTTCTAGGCCGCAGCAGCCTGCACCGCGCTCAGCGGTGGCAGGCGTTGCAGTCCATGCCGTTGTCGACGTGCGGCAGCGCCTGACCGCGGCCGTGGCACTGCCTGCAGTCCATCGCCGGGCTGTGGCCCGGCGGCTTGGGCGACGCAAGGCGGTGGCTCGGCGTGTCCTTGTGGCACGTCGTGCAGCTGTTGCCCTCGGTGAGCGGCAGGTGGCAGCCCGTGCAGTGCGCGGACCTCGTGCCGCCGAATCCCGCATTGTGGCTCAGCGGGCGCGTCTCGGCGTGGCAGGTGTCGCAGCTGTCGGCACGGTGGCAGGCCGAGCAACTCTCCCGGTCCATCTGCGCGATCAGGCCGTGCCCTCGCAGCCGGAAGTAGTTGTTGTGGTTCTCGGGCTGCTCGTCCATGTGGCACTGCACACACGACGACTCGGTGTGGCACAACGAGCAGTTGTCTGCCGTGGCCTCGCTGGCCGAGCGGACCACGCGCCCGTGGTAGCGCTTCCAGAGGGCATCGTGGTTGGGCGGGAGCTTGTCGGCGCGGATGTCCGTGTGGCAGGTCGCGCACTCGTTGGGCTTCGCCTGCTCGACGTGGCACTTGGTGCAGTCGGCCATGGTGACCGCGAGCGACGCGTCGACCACGTCGTTCGAGTCGATGCCCTTGTGGCACGAGGCGCACTCCATGCCCTCGACCACGGCATGCTGCTTGTGGGAGAAGATCACGTCCCCGCCGAGCTTCGCGACCTTCGCCGCGAGGTAGCCCGAGGCATCGAACAACGTCGCCACCTTGGGACGATCCGGATTCTCCTTCTCCAGGTTCTCGTGGCACAGGTTGCACTGCGCCAGCGTCGGCATGCCGGGCTGGTCGGAGTCCTCCCAGTCCATGTGGCAGTCGCCGCACTCCATGCCCTGTTCGGCATGCACCTTGTGGCTGAAGGCGAACGGTTTCTTGCCGCCGAACGAGCCGAGGACCGAACAACCAGCGACCACGGCGAGCAGGAGGCCGAGGCTCAGCAGCAGCTTGTGCTGCACGAGGCCGGCAACGTCACGATTCAGAAGCGCCATGTTGCCCCCATGCGCAGGAAGTGGAAGTCGTCGATGTCATTGTCCTCGATCTCGTAGCCCACCTCGAGGGTGGTGCGCTTGCTGACCTTGTGGCGGCAGCGAGCGAACCAGGTGCGTACGTCATCACGCTCCTCTTCGGAGACGATGTCGTACTTCCATGCCGAGTAGTAGCTGCCCACCGAGGCGCTGGTGTCCGCGGTGACCTCGTAGGAGACGTCGGCGCCCCAGGTGTCCACCGTGCGCCCGTCGCTGTCCCACAGGTCTGCGGTGACACCGAGGGTGAATCCCTCGAGCGGCAGGTCGAGCAGCGTGACCGTGAAGTAGTAGCGGTCGAAGTCGCGGTTGTTGGTGCCGACGTCGTCCGCGTCGGTGACCCTGCGGATGTCCGTGCCCGCCGAGAGGCGCATGTGGTCGCCGATGCCCTTGGCCGCGCTGATGCTCGACTGGTGGTACGGCTTCAGCTCGAGGAGCGACCCGTAGTAGGGGTCGAGCTCCAGCACGAGGTCGCCTTGCGTGGTGAGCAGCTTGTACCAGGAGGCCTGGACGAAGAAGTCGGTGGGGGCGTGGCGCCAGCTGCCGCGCACGCGCACGTCGCGGTCCTCGTCCTCGAGGCGCGAGTACTGCACGTCGGCAAGCAGGTTCTCGGCCAGCGTCTGCCAGTAGCCGGCGGCCAGCAGGTCGTTCTCGTGACCGAGCCGCTCCTCGTCCTCGAGGTACATGTAGTCGAGGCGCAGCCGGCCGTGCTTCCACGGGCGCGCCTGCGAGTAGACGCCCGCGGTCCAGTCGCCGTCGTTCGAGGCCTCGTAGAGGTGGGTCGACGCGCCGCCGTAGGCGCCGAACTGCAGCTTTGCAGCGCCGATCTCCTCGCTGAGCACGTGGGCGCCGTCGAAGTAGACGAACTCCGGGGTCTCCCAGATCGACTGCCGACCGACGCGCGCGAGCTCGAGGCCGTCGAGGCGGTGGAAGTCGGCGTAGAGGTCGTAGAGCAGCGCATCCTGCCTGCTGCCGTAGCTGTCGTTGATGCTGCCGAAGGTCTCGTCGTAGCCGTCGATGTCGAGTGCGAGGCGGCCCACGAATCGTCCGGTCACCGCATCCTTCTCCGCGTCGCCGTAGTCGGCGCTCACCGTCGCGAAGATGTCCTGGTCGGTGTCGTCACTGGTCCAGCGCAGCCAGTAGCGGGTGGCGATGGATCCCTTGAGCTTGGTGACCGGGCTCGTCGGCGCGGCCGCCGCCTTCGGTTCCGCCACGGCGGGTGCCTGGCTTGCGGGAGGATCCTGCGGATCCTGGATCCGGTCGCCGCCCAGCGCGAGCGGTGCCGCGGCGAGCGCAACCGCCAGCGCAGTGGCTCGGGCGAGAAGCCGCTGCGGCGCGGATCGCGGCAGGGAGAGAGGGGAGTCGGTGCCGGGCATGGGTCCCTCTGTGGGGGGAAGCCCGGGATCGTCTCCATGGCGGGATGCACGACAATCCGCCCTAGTGCGCAGGCGCGACGCGCCGGGAGCTCAGATGCGGATGCCCAGGTACAGGAACAGCCCCGTGAAGTCGTACTCCACTTCCAGCTCCAGCGGTTCCTCGCGCGCCATGGCATCGAAGCGGAACCAGTTCACCGAGGTGCCGATGCACACGTTGTCCGTCGCGTCGTATTCGACGCCGAGGGAGGCATCGAGGATGCTGCCCTGGATCTCGTCCAGCTCGCCGATGTCGTTCTTCAGCTCGATGTAGAAGACCTGCAGCAGACCGACGGCGCGGAAGCGATCGGCAAACGCCCACCCGCCCTGCAGCGAGAACACCGGCAGCGGGACCGGCGAGCGGAACGTCTCCGAGTCCTCCAACGACGCGCCGCCTCCGGTGCCCGCGCTCACCTGACCCCGCATCGAGGCGCGCAGCATCATGCCGTAGACGCCGAGGCCGAGCCCCAGTTCGTGGTCCTCGCCGGCGAGGATGTTGTAGGTGTAACGAAGCGGGATGACCTCGGTCTGCAGCTCCGCGGTCACCGAGGCGCCGACGTCGAACTCCAGCTCGCCCCAGCGGATGTCGCGCTCGATCGTGCGCGTGCCGCTGCGCTCGAGGTCGAACCAGCCGAGGTCGATGCGGTGTCGCCTGCCGATGCGCCAGTAGAGGTCGGCACGGAACGAGTCGGTGTTGTCGTCCATGTCGATCTCGTCCTCGAGGCGCACGCTGGTGCCGATGCCTAGGTCTGAGTCGAGGCTCGCCACCGTGTTGAACGCCGAGGCATACATGCTGCCCACGCGCAGGCCGACGGTCTCCTCGAACGGACCGAGTCGCTCGACCGGGGCGGCAGCAGCCGCTTCCTGGCGCAGGGACGACAGCACGGTGTCCGTGGACTCGCCGCGTCGCGGCGCCGCACAGCCCGCGAGGCATGCCGCAAGGATCAGGAGTGCAGCATCGCGCTTCATCGAGCGCGGCAGTCGAGCCGACTGGGCGATCGCGCGCAACCTCATCCGTCGATCCCCGCCGCGGCACGGATGCCAGGGTCGACCGGGCCGGGCTCGTAGCCGAGTTCGTCGCTGGCCTTGCGCGACGAGTACCAGAACCACTTCGGCGCGAGGCGCAGGATCTGGGCGGTGATGGGCGGCCTGCTGCCGAGCAGCGCCTCCTTTGCGCCCAGCGCGCCTGCCAGCATGCGCACGAGCCACGTGGGCGGCACGCGGGTGGGCGGGCTGCTGCCCACCACCTTCGCGATGCGGGCGAAGAGCTGCCGACCGGTGAGGTTCTCGCCCCCGAGGATGTAGCGCTCGCCCCTGCGACCGTGGTCGAGGGCCTGGAGGCAGCCGCGGCACACGTCGAGCACGTTGGCCACGTTGATGCCGCCGGGCGGCGCGAACGGCACGCGGCCCTGCAGAAGCGCCTCGATGAGCGAGCCGTCTGCCTTGCGGCGGTCGCCGGCGCCGTACATGGACGGCGGGTTGACGATCAC